>CALVVO010000006.1 GCA_944363885.1 uncultured Bacilli bacterium
TTTAGCCAAACAGTATTATCTTGCAATTTAACTTCTATATTATCATTGCCATTTTTATCTTTATAAATAATTATATTACCATGTTCATCCATTGTTCTGCCTCCCGTTTTTAATAATTGATACTATAATAGTAAAGTTGTCATCATTCTCTATACTTTTTAATTTATTTAGCATAATATGCTTGTTGTCAAACTTTCCTTTAAAATAAGGCAATTTTATTATTTTTTCATTTCGTGTCATTTGGTACAACTTAGCCAGTTTGTTAGTCCCATATTCTCCTTTTGACTATTAACTATATTGTATATGATTTCTGCTGCAGTATTACCAGTAATAGCATAATGAAATTTATTTTGAATAGTTGAATAAAAATCTTTTACTATATCGCTGTTTTTATCATAATCAATAGAACACTCAGCAAATATGTCTGTAATTTTTTGATAAAACATTCTCTCACTAGTACGAATTAGACTTATTCTTTCAAGTAATCTTTTAAAATATTCTTGATCAGATTTTCTTGCTTTCATAAATCTATCATCATCAAGTGCAAAACCTTGTATCATATAATCTTTAATTATCTCATTTGCCCAACTTCGAAATTTAATTGCTTTTTTAGAATTAACCCTAAATCCAATAGAAATAATCATATCTAGATTATAGTATTCTTTTTGTCTTTTAACACTTCGTGTTCCTTCAATTTGAACTTGTTTCATTTTGGAACAAGTTGATTCTTTACTTAATTCTTCATCATTATATATATTATTTATATGCTTTACAATAGCAGGTCTTTGTACGTTAAAAAGAGTAGCTATTGCATTTACATTTAGCCAAACATTTTCATTTTGCAAGATTACTTCTACTTTAGTTTGTCCATTTTCATCACTATAAAATAAAATATTTTTTTCACTCCCCATTGTTATATTACTCATTTATTTTGATCCTTTCACACATTAATTTTTTATTGAGATTAACTAATACAAATAAAAGCCACAAATTTATTTTTTCCGTTTTTTTAATCCTTCTACAAATTTTTCCATTGCTTGGGGTTGTCGCCACTTGTTTTGTATTTTGATACTAGTTTAAACATTTTTTATCACTCCAATTATTAGTTTTTATAAAAGATGTTTTTGTTTAATTTGTTTCTTTTAAGTCTTTTCAATATGTTATTTTACTTTATAAACAAATGTTTGTCAAATGTTATGTTTGACTTTATATTTTTATTATGTTAACATTTAATCATCAAATGCAGTGAAAAGGGTATGATTAATTATTTGTGTTTTGTAGAGAGTTAGTGGTTGGTGCAAACTAACAAACGCAATTTTTAGTTTCTTCCTTGAAGCAGAATAGTAAACTATTTCCGGGAGACCGTTATATGTGAATAAGTTAAAGATGGGATGGTACCGTGCTTTGCACTCCTTGTACCGTCTTTTTTTATTTTATAAGGTTTTTGGAAAATAATATCTAAAGAAAGGGTGAATGATATGATAGATATTAATTTGATTAGGGAAAATAGAGAGTTAGTTAAGGAAAATATTAAAAAGAAGTTTCAAGATGAAAAACTTCCTTTGGTAGATGAAATTTATGAACTTGATGTTAGATTTAGAGAGGCTAAAAGTAATGCTGATAATTTAAGAAGTGAAAAAAATAAGTTGAGTGATAAAATTGGTGCTTTGATGCGCGAGGGTAAGAAGGATGATGCTGCTCAAGTTAGAATTGATATTTCTAAAATAGATGATGATATTGAAGAGTATGAGAAAATTGAAGTAGGACTTGAAGAGTTGATTAAAACTAAAATGTTAGATATTCCTCAAATAATTGATGATAGTGTTCCAATTGGTAAAGATGATACTGAAAATGTTGAAATTGAAAAGTTTGGAGACCCTGTCGTTCCAAATTATGAAATACCTCATCACGCAGATATTTTTGAAAGTGTTAGTGGTCTAGATAAAGAAAGCGCTGGTAGGGTAAGTGGTAATGGTTTTTATTATTTGATGGGCGATATTGCAAGACTTCATTCTGCTTTGATTAGTTATGCTAGGGATTTTATGATTGATAAAGGTTTTATTTATTGTCTTCCTCCTTTTATGATTAGAAGTGATGTAGTAACAGGTGTTATGAGTTTTGAAGAAATGGATAATATGATGTATAAAATTGAAGATGAGGATTTGTATTTAATTGGTACGAGTGAACATTCTATGATTGGTAAGTTTAAGGGCCAAATTGTTAAAGAGGAAGAACTTCCAATTACTTTGACTTCTTATTCTCCATGTTTTAGAAAAGAAGTTGGATCGCATGGTATTGAGGAAAGGGGTATTTATAGGGTTCACCAGTTTGAAAAGGAGGAAATGGTTGTTCTTTGTAAGCCTGAAGATGCAATGGATTGGTATAATAAGATGTGGAAATTTACTGTTGACTTTTTTAGAAGTTTAGACGTTCCTGTTCGTACTTTAGAATGCTGTAGTGGAGACCTTGCTAATTTGAAAGTTAAGTCTTGTGATATAGAAGCATGGAGTCCTAGACAACAAAAGTATTTTGAAGTTGGTTCTTGTTCTACTTTAGGTGAAGCTCAAGCGAGAAGGTTGAGTATTAGGATGAAAACTAAGGATGGTAATAAGTATGTCGCAACTCTTAATAATACTGTTCTTGCAACTCCTAGGGGATTAATTGCTGTGGTTGAAAATAATTATCAAAGTGATGGAAGTATTACTGTTCCAGAAGTTTTGGTTCCTTACATGGGCGGAGTTAAAGTTATTAAACCTAAAAAATAAAATAAAGTAAGTTTTAAAAATTAATAAAGCTCATATATTTAAATGAGGTGTATCTAGTGAAAAAAACATTTGAATATATTGGCCTTTTAGTTTTAGTAATTTTTAGTTTCTATTACACTGATAAGGTTGTTAAAATGGTTAATAAAAATGATCCTTTAATGGAACAAATAGTAAAGTATGCGTCTGTTAATAATTCTTCTTGCATAGAAGGCTATGTAACTGATGAAGGAGTTGTTCTAGGAGTAAGTGGTTTGGTTGTCGATGAAAACACAAGTTATTCAAACATGAAAGGTTTTGGTTATAATGAAGAGCTTTTCGTTTTTGAAAAGGATACTTGCTCCATTAATAAAAGAGAATATGTTGATAAATACATTATTAAAGGAAATGAAAGTAAAAATGCTGTTAGTTTGCTAGTACTAGTAGATGATATTAGTTTAATCAGTTCTGTAAATGATATTGCTTCAAATAAAGGAATTAATTTAAATTATATTGTGAATGGTGAGCTACTCCAGAATAATAAAAATTTGTTTTATGATTTAGTTAGTAATGGTAATACTATTTTGTATGGAGGTAATAACAAAGAAGATTTTAATGCTTTTTATAAAATAATTGATGACTTTAAAACAGATACTTTTTGTGTTTATAACGATTATGATGTAATTGATATTTGTAAAGAAAAAGGAGTTAATTCAGTTAAAACTGATTTTGTTTATAATAAAAATTTTTTGTTAAATATTAAAAATACATTAGAAAAAGGTAACATATATATTTTAAAAGGAAATAAATATATTACCAGTGAACTTAGTGGTATTGTAAGTCATATAAACGGTAAAGGTATTAAAATTTTGCCGTTATATGATTTATTAAATTAATTTTTTTGTAAACTAAATATATTTTTTCAAGTTGTATAGATGTATAGATAATAAAGTATCTGGAAAATAATACGACTTTTGATTTTATTTTGTCGTTAATAAATCTGCAAATTTGTCATCATAGGTATTTATTTCAATGTCAGATAATAAATGCAAAAATTCATCTAAACTAATATTGATAATGCCATTTTGTATAAAAAAAATTTAATGATACAATTGACTAAATTACTATTGCGTTTTAGTCCTTTCAAACAAAGAGTCTGGTAAAACAATTAATATTCATAGACCTATTTCAAAAATAGGAAATAAATATACGAGAAAATTATTACAGAAAAAAGTAAAAAAGTCATTAATAATTGCAACTTAATTAAAACTATATTAAACTTCCAAATAAACATATTTATATCAAAATTTAAAGAAATTGATAATTTTGTCTCTTTTTATTTTGTTAATAGCGCATGTAATTAATCTATAATTTTTTTCAAAGTATGTTACTTTGTTATATTATAAAAACACAGAATAATTAATTTGACAAACACTCCAATATCCTGTATTATGTATATAGAATAAGAGGAGAGTTTAAAAATGGTAAAAGAAGATAAGAAAAGAAATATTATAGAAATTATATTATATATTATACTCATAATAATGGGAATAATTGTAATGTCATTTCCTGCTTTTGGTTTGATTAATCCAATATACTATTTAGGAGCGCTTTTTTATATATATGCATTTTTCACAGTTATTGCCTATTTTACATCTCGAAAAGAAGAAGAGTACGAATTACTGTTTAATTCACTAATAGACATAATTGTTGCTTCATTTTTAATAGCAGTACCAAATGAAAATGCACCGTTTATGTTAGGCACAGCTATGCTAATATACACATTACTAGTGATAGTTAACAGAGGATTTATAGTATACAAGTATAAAAAGAATGAAAATTACTTATGGATAATAAAATTTATCATCACATTTTTAATCGCATTTTTGGGCATTTTAACAATTATAAATTTATATAACGAGCTATCCGTACAAACATTAATTATTGGCTATTATTTTATAACATTAGGTGTAATGTTAGTAATTGAACCACTTTTCAAGCTTTTTATAAGTCCTCAAAAATTTAATAAAATTGTGGCAAAAATATTAGAAGAAGATGAGAAAAGTGAGTCAAAAAAACAAATGACTATAAAAAATAATACTCCAAATAAAGCTAAGAGAATAGTTAAAACAAAAGATATTGTTAAAAGAAAAAGTAGTGGAAGAAAAAAGACAAAAAGCACAAAATGAGTGCTTTTTTATATTATATTTACGATTAGTTACATATATTTAGTAGGAGGAAAAAAATGAATGTAATGAAAGTAAGAAGCAAAAGCATACCACAAAAAGTAGCCGGAGCATTAGCTAATTTATTTAGAGATAATGAAACTGAAGTTGAAATACAAGTCGTTGGAGCTGGAGCATTAAACCAAGCAATTAAAGCCATAGCAATAGCGAGAGGGTACTTAGCCACGTCAGGTGTTAACTTAGTGTGTATTCCAGCATTTTCAGACATAAAAATTGATGGTGAAGAAAGAACCGCAATAAAACTAATTGTTGAGGCAAAATAGCCTCTTTTTAATTATCTAAAAATGTGATATTCTATTAACAGAATAGGTGAGTTATGAATAAAAAAGGTTTTACATTAATAGAAATAATGATAATTATAGGAATTGTTGCTGTTGTAAGTACTACTGGGACAATATTATTTACTCAAACATTAAAACAACTAAACGAAAAAAAATTAGAAGACACAATTGAAGAAATAGAACTAGCGACAGATGTTTATTTTAACAAATATCCATATCTTATGGAAGAATTATACCAGGGCTACACTGGTGAAAAAATTTGTACTAGAATTTATAAATTACAAAATGAAGGTTTAATTGACAAAGACATAAAAAATCCTTTAACAAACGAGCGAATTAGTGGAACACTATGTGTATATTCAACACTCGATGAAAATGGAAATATTAAGCACGAATTTAGTTTATAAAAAATAATAAGTTATTGACAATGGCGAACATTTATTTTATACTTGTATTGTTGTTGTTTTTTTGTATAATAGTTCCAGTACAAAGCAATATTAATAGTGAGAGGTAAAGTTATGGATAGTATTATTATTAGGGGAGCAAGAGAAAATAATTTAAAAAATATAGATATTGAAATACCAAAAAATAAATTAGTCGTAATGACTGGAGTAAGTGGAAGCGGAAAAAGTAGCTTAGCATTCGACACAATTTATGCAGAGGGCCAAAGAAGATATGTTGAAAGCCTAAGTGCATATGCACGTCAATTTTTAGGAAACATGGAAAAACCAGATGTTGATTCAATCGAAGGACTAAGCCCAAGCATAAGTATTGACCAAAAAACTACAAATAAAAACCCAAGAAGTACAGTTGGAACAGTCACAGAAATATATGATTATTTAAGATTACTATATGCAAGAATAGGTGTGCCTTATTGCCCTGTGCATAAAAAACCGATTAAAAGTCAAAGCATAGAAGAGATGACAAATAAAGTTTTATCTTTACCTGAAGACACAAAAATAGAACTTTTAGCGCCAGTAGTAAGGGGAGAAAAAGGCACTCATAAAGAACTATTAGAAGAATTAAAAAAAGAAGGATTTTCAAGAGCTAGAGTAAATGGTGAAACAATAAGTTTAAGTGAAGACATAAACTTAGAAAAAAACATTAAAGATAATATTGATGTAATAGTTGACAGATTAAAAGTTAATGAAAAATCAAGATCTAGAATATTTGAAAGTATTGAAATCTGCACAAAATTAGCAAATGGCAAAGTTGTAATCAATGACATAGAAAAAAATGAAGAGATGCTAATGAGCGAAAATTATGCATGCCCTGAATGTAATTTTTCTATTGAAGAGCTTGAGCCAAGAATGTTTTCATTCAATTCGCCATTTGGAGCGTGTTCTGAATGTAAAGGATTAGGTGTTAAATTAAAGATTGACGAAGACATACTAATTCCTGATAAAACAAAAAGCATAACGAACGGAGCAATTAGTTCATTTCAAAGTGGAGACACATTAGCAATGTACTACAAAAAACTAGGTGCAGTTGCAAAATTTTATAATATAGATTTAAATAAACCAGTAAACGAATTAACAAGAAGTGAACTCGATACAATACTATATGGATCAAAAGATAAAATAAAATTTTCGTATCAGTCAAAAAGTGGAAGCATACTAAAAAGCAATGATTACTTTGAAGGAATAATAACAAACTTAGAGAGAAGATACATGGAAACTTCTTCAAATGCAATTAGAGAATGGATAGAAAGTTATATGACAGAACTTGAATGTCCAAAGTGCAAAGGCGCTAGACTTGACGAGAGAATTTTAAGCGTAAAAGTTGGAAATAAAAATATACATGAAATATGTGAGATGAGCGTCAAAGAACTAAAAAAATTTCTTTCAGAGTTAAAATTAACAAACGAACAAAAAGAAATAGCAAACTTAATACTGAAAGAAATCAATGATAGACTAAGCTTTTTGATAAACGTAGGTCTGGAATATTTAACTTTAAGTAGAAGTGCAGGTACATTATCAGGTGGTGAAAGTCAAAGAATTAGATTAGCAACACAAATTGGAAGCAGATTAAGTGGAGTATTATACGTATTAGATGAACCAAGTATTGGATTACATCAAAGAGATAATTCAAAATTGATAAACTCACTAAAAGAAATGAGAGACTTAGGTAACACATTAATAGTAGTAGAACACGACTCAGAAACAATGTTAAATGCTGATTATCTAATTGACATTGGACCAGAAGCCGGAGACAAAGGTGGATACGTTGTAGCAGCAGGGACACCAAAAGAAGTGATGGACAATAAAAATAGTATCACTGGCAAGTATTTAAAAGGTGAAATGAAAATAGATGTACCTAGCAAAAGACGAAAACCAAAAAAATATATGACAATTAATGGAGCAAAAGAAAACAATTTAAAGAATATTAATGTAAAAATACCATTAGGAGTTATGACATGCGTAACAGGTGTAAGTGGAAGCGGAAAAAGCACATTGGTAAATGAGATTTTATATAAAACGCTAGCAAACAAACTTTATAAAAGCAAAGAAAAAGCAGGAAAGTGTAAAAATATCAAAGGAATAGAAGAGGTAGACAAAGTAGTACATATATCGCAAGACCCCATTGGAAGAACTCCAAGGAGTAATCCAGCAACGTATGTAGGAGTTTTTGATGCAATTAGAGACGTATTTACAGAAACAAAAGAAGCTAAAATTAGAGGCTACAATAAAAGTAGATTTTCATTCAATGTAAAAGGTGGAAGATGCGAAGCATGTTGGGGTGACGGCGTAAAAAAAATAGAAATGCATTTTTTGCCAGACGTATACGTACCTTGTGATGTTTGCCATGGAAAGAGATACAATAACGAAACATTAAATGTAAAGTTTAAAGGATTAAGCATTGCAGATGTATTAGAACTAAGAGTTGATGAGGCATTAGAAATATTCGAAAACATTCCAAAAGTGAAAAAAGGATTAATAACGATGCATGATGTGGGCTTGGGCTATGTCAAACTAGGACAAAATGCAGTTACATTATCAGGTGGAGAAGCTGCAAGAGTTAAATTAGCTAAGGAACTACAAAAAAGGCCAACTGGTAAAAGCGTTTACATATTAGATGAACCGTCAACTGGTTTACACATACATGATATAAAAAAATTGCTAGAAATATTACAGAGAATAGTTGACAATGGTGATACAGTTATCATAATCGAACATAATTTAGACATAATAAAAGTAGCAGATTACATTATAGATTTAGGTCCAGAAGGTGGGGACCAAGGTGGCACAGTAGTAGCTACTGGAACGCCAGAACAAGTTAGTGAAAACGACAATTCATACACTGGAATATATTTAAAACAAGTTCTAAAATAAAAAACTTGTTTTTATTTGCATAATTAACCAAAAACATGTTATACATTCAAGTTATAAAACAAAATTAAATCATGTTCTAACAAATATTAAATAATAAAAATAAATACAAAACAAATAATAAAAAATATACATTTGATAAAATATATTACGTATGGTATATTCAAATTACTAACAAAATATTTCATAAATAAGTAAAATGATATATAATAAATATATATAAAGTAAAAGGAGAAAATAAAGATGATTGAAAAAGTATATGCATATAAAAGTAAAAGCCTAATATTAGAAATGATTTTAGATATAGTTTGTTATGCTTTAATCCTAATGATGGCCTCATCAGTTTTTAATAATATATATGTTGAAAATGTTTGGTACGCACTTTTAGCTAGTATTGTTATAAGCTTACTTAATTTAACCATAAAACCATTTTTAATCTACATTACACTTCCATTAACAATAATAACTTTAGGAATATTTTATCCTGTAGTTAACATCATAGTTTTAAAGCTAGCGAGCATACTATTGAGCAGCCATTTTGTTATAAAGGGTTGGTTTACACCATTCTTTATTGCAATATTTATTAGTATTATGAAAATATTATTTGAAATTTTTATAATAAAACCAATAGTTGAAAGGTGAGTGAGATATGAATCCATATGTATTTAAAATAGGCGAATTTGGAATAAAATACTACAGTTTATTTATAATGATAGGTGTTATTTTAGTAACATTATGTATGATAAAAGAAGCAAAAAAATTTGGAATAAAAAAAGACTTTATAATTAATCTAATATTTTGGGCATGCATATTTGGCTTCATTGGAGCTAGACTATATTTTGTAGCTTTTCAGTGGGATTATTACAGTGCTCATTTATCAGAAATATATAAAGTTTGGAATGGCGGATTGGCAATTCATGGAGGTATAATATTGGGAACAATGGTAATCATAATATATTGCAAGAAGTACAAGGTAAACCCATTATTAATGCTTGATATTGCGGTTCCATACCTTTTAATAGCGCAAGCATTAGGAAGATGGGGAAATTTCTTTAATGGAGAAGCTTATGGTCCAGCGACTACACTTGGCCACTTAAAAAATCTATTTATCCCAGATTTTGTAATCAACGGAATGCTAATTGATGGAGTTTATCACATACCTACATTTTATTATGAGTCAATTTGGTGTATTTTAGGAGCAATTGTAATATTAATAGTTAGACGCTTAAAATACATTAAAATAGGGCAACAATGTGGATTATACTTAATGTGGTACAGTTTAGGAAGATTTTTTATAGAGAGTTTAAGAACTGATAGCTTGATGTTGGGCAACTTTAAAGTAGCACAAATAGTAAGTGTAGCTTTGTTTATAATTGGCTTTTTCATAATAATATTTCAAACGAGAAAGCCAAAGCTAGAAGGATTATATAATAATAAAGAAAAGGTAGAAGTAGTTAACTTTTAAAGAAAGGGTGATATTGATGTACGATGTAATTATTATAGGAATGGGCCCAGCGGGAATGAATGCCGCCTTGTATGCCAAAAGAAGTGGATTAAATGTTTTGATATTAGAAAAAAGTATCCCAGGAGGTTTAATAAATATAACAAACAAAGTAGAAAATTATCTAGGTAATGGGACTTCCACTGGAAAAGAATTAGCTGAAAAAATGTTAGAACATATAAAAAACTTTGATATTGAATATAGAAGAGAATCAGTAAGTGAAATAATAAACGAAGAAAAAATAAAAATAGTAAAAACTAATAAATCTGAATATAAAGCAAAAGCATTGATTTTAGCGTCAGGTAGGGTGCCTAAAAAAGGAAACAGTGAAAAAATAACGAAACTTGAAGGAAAAGGTATAAGCTATTGTGCAGTCTGCGATGCACCATTTTATAAAGATAAAGTAGTTGGAATAATAGGTGGTGGAAATTCAGCTTTTGACGAAGGGCTATATATATCAGATTTTGCTAAAAAATTATATATGTTTATAAGAAGCGATGAAATAAAAGCTGATGAAATATTTGTTAACAAAGCAAAATCAAAAGAAAATATAGAAATACTTTTAAATTCAAATGTAACGGATTTAATAGAAAAAGATGGAAAACTAAGCGCTGTTGAAATAAATGGAAAAGAAAAAATAGATATAGATGGATTATTTTTATATATAGGATACTCACCAAGTACAAATTACTTTAAGGACTTAAACATAACAGATGAAACGGGATACATAATAGTGAATGAAAAAATGGAAACAAAAATACCGGGAATATTTGCCGCAGGAGATATAATAAAAAAAGATATTTATCAAATTATAACTGCTGCGAGTGATGGTAGTATAGCAGCATTAAGTGCAAAAAAATACATAAAAAATCTAGACAAAAATCAATAATTAGTTTATTATACAGCAAAAACGGAGGCTATTTTATGTTAGTATATGGGAAAAATGTTGCTAGAGAAGTTTTGAACAAAAGTGACATAGTAAAAAAGGTTTTTTTAAAAGAAGGCTTTAACAACGAGGAATTATTAAATTTAATTGAAGAAAACAACCATAAAGTAATTTATAAAACAAATGAAGAACTTGACAAATTAGTTAACGAGACAACTCAAGGAATAGTAGTTGAAATTGAAGATTATCACTATAAATATTTTGAAGATTTAAAAAAAGATGATGATGCTAACTTTGTAGTTATTCTTGATCACATAGAAGACCCAAGAAATTTTGGGGCAATAATAAGAACGTGTGAATGTGCTGGAGTTGATTACATAGTAATTCCTAATAAAAGAAGTGTAGAAATAACAGCCTCAGTTTTCAAATCATCAAGTGGTGCAGTAGTACATCAAAAGATATGTAAAGTTGCAAACCTACATAATACAATAGAAAAATTAAAGAAAAATGGTTTTTGGATTATAGGAACTGATGCAAATGGCGAAGACTATACGAGTATAGATTATACAGGCAAAACAGCACTTGTAATTGGCAGTGAAGGAAAAGGATTACAATCATTATTAAGAAAATCATGTGATCAAATTGCTTCAATTCCCTTAAAAGGCAAAATTAATAGTTTAAATGCTTCAGTAGCAGCAGGCATAATGATTTATGAAATAGCCAAGACCAAATAGCAGGAGGAAAATGGTGGAATATGATTTAAAAAAAATAAACGATTATGAGATGCTATTTTTAGTGAACGAAAAGAATGAAAAAGCTGAAGAAATACTTATTAACAAATACAAAAATCTTATTAATAAATATATTGAAGAGTATAAAAATATTGCAGTACAAAATGGATTAGAGGAATGCGATTTATATCAAGAAGGATTATTAGGATTAACAAATGCAATAAAAACATTTGATCAAAGCAAAGAAGCGTCATTCTTTACATATGCAAACATATGCATAAAAACCAAAATACAAACAGCAATAAGAAATTCATCAAGTAAAAAAAACATAGCATTAAACCAATCAGTCTCTTTAGATAATTTAATTAATTCGGACACGACAAATTATTATGACATAATGTGTGATAGTAAAAATGACATAAGTGACAAATTATTAAAACAAGAAGAACAACAACAATTATTTCAAAACATAGAAAAATGCCTTACGCCATTTGAAAAGCAAGTGCTAAACTTAAAAGCTAACTCATATTCTAACGATGAAATAGCAAATATGTTGCAAAAAGACAAAAGAAGTATTGAAAACGCAATTAACAGAATAAGAAATAAATATAGAAATATTAAGAAAGAAGAATAAATACTTGAAAGTTCATATAAAATATGCTAATATGTATGTACACGCAAGTGTTTTTTTTATGGGAGGTAAAATGAAAAAAATCAAGGCATTTTTTAGAGGCGTAAAAAAAGAAGCACAGAAAACTAAATGGTTAACAATGAAAGAGACAATAACATACTCCGTTGTAGTTGTAGTAATGCTAGTATTCTTTGCTGCATTCTTTTATGGATTAGATGTACTATTTGCTTTTTTGAAAGGATTGATTAACTAATGGAAGAACAAAAATTATGGTATGTAGTAAATACATATTCAGGACATGAAAGTAAAGTAAGAGACAACTTACTTATGAGAGCACAGTCAATGGGAATGGAAAACAACATTTTTAGAGTAATTGTTCCAGAGCAAAAGGAAGTTGAAATAAAAGATGGAGTAAAAAAAGAAAAAATTAAAAAAATGTTTCCTGGATACGTATTAGTAGAAATGATAATGAGCGATGAAGCTTGGTATGCAGTAAGAAATACTCCAGGCGTAACAGGATTTATTGGTTCAAGCGGAAAAGGCGCAAAACCTATTCCATTATCACCACAAGAAATAGATAAGATTCTAATCAATGAAGGAATGAGTAGAGTAGACATAGAAGCAGACTTAAAAGAAGGAGACAGCGTTACAATTATAGATGGACCATTTAAAGGAATGTACGGAAAAATAGAAAGCATAGATTTAGAAAACAACAAATTAACTGTATTAATAGACTTATTCGGGCAAGAAACACCTGTTGAAGTTGAATTATTGCAAATAAGTAAAAATTAATTGTAAAACCGAAAAAAATGTGTTAATATTAAAAACGAGTTATATATTTTAATATATATACTAAAAAAGTGGGAGATTTTTTGGGTTATCATTAAAACCACTCGCGAAAAAATAAACTGATAAATAGGAGGTGTTTTTCGTGGCAAAAAAAGTTGAAAAAGTAATCAAATTACAACTACCTGCAGGTAAAGCAACACCAGCTCCACCAGTTGGTACAATGTTAGGACCTGTTGGAATAAACTTAAATGAATTCTGTACAAAATACAACGATGCGACAAAAGACAAAATGGGAAGTATAGTTCCAGTTGAAATCAGCGTATATGAAGATAGATCATTTGACTTTATTTTAAAAACTCCACCAACTCCAAGTTTATTACTTGAAGTGGCTGGAATACAAAAAGGTAGTGTTAAAGGAGCAAATGACATAGTTGCAACAATAACAAAAGACGATTTAAGAAAGATAGCTGAAATAAAATTACCAGACTTAAATACAAATGATATTGAAGCAGCGATGAGAATAGTTGCAGGAACAGCAAGAAACATGGGAATTGCTGTTAAAGGATTAAATGATGCGGAATTAGCAGAACAAGCTGAAGAAGCAAAAGAAGCTGAAGCAGAAATGGCTAAATTAGATGCAGAACTTGAACAGATGGAAGCACAAGCTAAAGCAATGGCTGATGCAGATATGCCAGAAGTAGAATCAACAGAACAAAAAGACGAAAATGAAACAAGCGAGGAATAATAAATCCAAAATACACCACATAAAGGAGGAAAAAAATGAAAAAACATGGACGTATTTATGTGGAAGCTAAAGGAAACGTGGAAAAAGATAAAGAGTACACAGTATCTGAGGCGATAAAATTAGTAAAATCATTGTCAAAGAGAAAATTTGATGAGACTGTAGAAGTAGCAGTTAATTTAAACATAGATACAACAAAAGGTGATCAACAAGTAAGAAGCTCATTTGTTTTACCAAATGGTACTGGAAAAACAAAGAAAATTTTAGTTGTAACAAAGACTTCACAAGAAGATGCCAAAAGAGCTGGAGCTGATTATGTAGGTGACGTTGACATGATTGAAAAAATCGAAAAAGAAAATTGGTTTGATTTTGATGTAATTATAGCAACACCTGATATGATGGCAAGCTTAGGAAAATTAGGAAAGGTTTTAGGACCAAAAGGTTTAATGCCAAATCCTAAAACAGGAACAGTTACAACAAACGTAAAAGAAGCAATAGAAAATGTCAAAAAAGGTATGATTGAATTCAAAGCTGACAGTTATGGAAATATTCATTCAATCATAGGCAAAGTATCATTTACAGAAAAAGCACTTGAAGAAAACTTAGTTGCATTTATACGTAACTTAATAAAGATTAAACCAAGTGGAGTTAAAGGAACATTTATCAAAAATATTAGTATTTCGAGTACTATGGGTCCAGGAATAAAAATTGATAAAAATTCTTTTGACAATTAAATAAAAATATAATACAATATTGAAGAAGAACCGAAGACAGTAGGTCAAAAGTAAACCCTACCGAGGAACTTATCTTTTAAGTAAGCTCACTCGTGTATGGTGAGCTTTAATAATTATAAGGAGGAAAAAATGGCAAGCGAGAAAAATTTAAAAGCTAAAAAAGAAGTTGTTAATGAAATCATAGATAAACTTAACAATTCTAGCACGTTTTTATTACTTGAAAACCAAGGACTATCAGTAGCAGATTTTTCTAAATTAAGAAACGAATTAAAAGCTGGTGGAAGTAGCATCAAAGTATATAAAAACACATTAATGGATTTAGCTTTAAAAGACAAAAAAATAGAACTAAGTGAATTTATGGCTGGGCCAAACGTTTACGTTTTTTCTAAAGACATCATCGAACCAATAAAGACTATCAGTGAATTTGCTAAAGGAAATGAAAGTTTAAAAATAAAAGCAGGTTATATTGATGGCAATGTAGTCGGATTAGATGTAATAAAAGAATACGCAAGCATACCAAGCTATGAAGGATTACTTACAATGTTTGCAGGTGGACTTATTGAACACGTTAAAAATTTAAGTATAGCATTAAATTTATATGCTGAAAAATTAGAAGGAGGAGAAAAATAATGGCAAAATTAACAAGTAGAGAAATCTTAGACGCAGTAAAAGAAATGACAGTTCTAGAAGTAAAAGAACTAGTAGATTTAATGAAAGAAGAATTAGGAGTTGACCCAAGTGCAGTTGCAGTAGCAGCAGCACCAGTTCAAGCAGCAGTAGAAGAAGACGGAGGAAACAAAACAGTAGTTTTAAAAGATGCGGGAGCAGCTAAATTACAAGTTATTAAAGTAATTAGAGAAATAACTGGTCTTGGATTAAAAGAAGCAAAAGATATAGCTGATGCTGGAGGAAATGTTAAAGAAAACGTTCCTGCTGAAGAAGCAAACGACATCAAAGCTAAATTAGAAGAAGCTGGCGCAACAGTAGAATTAGCATAAATTAAAATAGCCTATTAAAATAGGCTTTTTTGCGTTTATAAAAAGGGGATAATATGGAACACTATTTTACAAATAATGAAAATTTAAAAAGCAATTTAAGAAGTATTGAATACACAGTTAAAAATACTTCTTTTGTGTTCTATACTGACAACGGAGTATTTTCCAAATCTACAGTAGATTATGGAACAGATTTATTAATAAAAGCATATTTAGATAACAGCGAAAAAACAGGAAACGTTCTCGATATAGGTTGCGGATACGGAGTTATAGGCATAGTAATAAACAAAATAAAAGGACAAGAAATTGAACAAGTTGACGTCAATAAACGTGCATTACATTTAACTGAAATGAATAATAAAGAAAATAAAACAAAGAGTAAAGTTTATGAAAGCAACATTTACGAAAAAATAACAAACAAATTTGACGTTATAATAACAAATCCACCTATACGAGCAGGTAAAAAAATATACATGACGATATTAAAAGAAGCACATGAACACTTAAAACCTAATGGAGAACTTTGGTTTGTAGTTAGAAAAGATCAAGGTGCTAAAACAATAGAAAAAGAATTAAAAGAAAACTATAATATAAAATTAATAGAAAAACAAAGAGGATATTATATTTATAAAGCAGATTTTGCGTTGACAAATTGAAAAATGTTTGTTAACATTATAAATTGGCAACACATAATTTTTTATAAAATTACATGTTCTTTTAAAACTATAGAATTGGGGTGAAAAAGTGGCTTACAAAGTAGAAAAATTTGGAGACCATAGAGAAAGAAGAAATTTCTCAAAACTAAAGAATAGACTAGAATTATCAAACTTATTGGAGATACAAAAAGACTCATATAAGAGATTTCTAGAGGAAGGAATAAAAGAGGTATTCGACGATATTTTCCCAGTTGAAAGTTTCTCAGGAAGTTTATCACTTGAACTCGGAGAGTATTCATTTGATAAACCAAGATACACTGTTAAAGAAAGCAAAGAAAGAAGAGTTACATACGCAGCACCTTTAAAAGTGCAAGCAAGACTTTTCATAAATGAAACAGGAGAAGTTAAAGAACAAGAAGTATATTTAGGAGATATGCCATTAATGACTGAAAATGGTAGTTTTATCATTAATGGAGTAGAAAGAGTTATCAACAGTCAATTAGTGCGTTCACCTAGTATATATTTTAAAAACGAAATAGATAAAAATGGAAGACATATAATATCTAGTGAAGTAATTCCTAGTAAAGGTACATGGCTTGAGTACGAATTAGATGCTCGAGGGGTTTTATATGTAAGAATTGATAGAACAAGAAAAGTAACAATAACAACATTTTTAAGAGCATTAGGTCTTAATAATGAAGAAGACATATATAAAGTATTTGGAAAAGATGAATATTTAGAAAATACAATAGCAAAAGATAGCACTAAAAATACTGATGAAGCACTAATAGAAATATACGAAAAACTAAGACCAGGAGAGCCTGCAACTTTAGATTCAGCTAAAAACCAATTAATCGTAAGATTTTTTGATAGTTTTAGGTATGATTTAGCAAAAGTTGGCCGTTATAAATTCAATAAAAAACTTAATGTTGTAGATAGATTACTTAATAATAAAATTGCCCAAGACATAAAAGATGAAAAAGGCAATATTATAATTAGTAAAGGTACAGTAATAACTAAAGAATTATTAGAAACTTTAAAACCTATATTTGCAGCTGGATACGGATTAAAAGAAGTGAAAATAAATGAAGAACTTGACTCTTATAACAAAGTTCAAGAAGTTTTAGTATATGCAAATGATGACTCAAAGAAAATAATAAAAGTTATTGGTAATGATCAAAGCATAGACGTCAAGAGACTTACAATAAGTGATATTTATGCATCAATCTCATATTACATCAACTTGCATTATGGTGTAGGTAATACAGATGAAATTGACCATTTAGGAAACAGGCGTGTTAGACAAAGTGGTGAATTAATTCAAAATCAATTCAGAATTGGAATAGTAAGAATGGAAAGAGTCATTAGAGAAAGAATGACTACACAAGAAATTGATGCAGTAACACCAAAAAGTTTAATAAATATAAGACCAGTTACAGCAGCATTGAAAGAATTCTTTGGAAGCAGCCAATTATCAAAGTTTATGGATCAAATCAATCCAATCGCAGAACTTAACGATAAGAGAAGATTAAGTGCTTTAGGGCCTGGTGGATTATCAAGAGATCGTGCTGGAATGGAAGTGCGTGACGTTAACCCAAGCCATTACGGAAGAATTTGTCCAATTGAAACACCAGAAGGACAAAACATTGGCTTAATTACATCACTTGCAGGATACGCAAAAGTAAATGAGTATGGATTTATTATGACTCCATATAGAAAAGTAAAAAATGGTAAATTAACAGACGAAATAGTATACATGACAGCTGACGAAGAAGAAGACTATTACATTGCTCCAGCAACAATAGATGTAAATGGAAGAAATGAAATAACAGAAGAAAGCGTACCAGTAAGATTTAAAGGCGATAACTTAATTATAAAGAAAGAACAAGTTGATTATACAGATGTAAGCCCATCACAAATCGTATCTGTTACTACAAGTATGATACCATTCTTGGAACACAACGATGCTAACCGTGCACTTATGGGTGCAAATATGCAACGTCAAGCAGTGCCACTATTAAAGCCTGAAGCACCTATCATAGGTACAGGAGTAGAAGCGCAAGTTGCAAAAGATTCAGGAGCAGTTGTAGTTGCAAAAGAAGATGGTATAGTAGATTATGTAGATTCAAAGAAAATAATAATTAAAAACTCTAAAGGAAAAACTGAATACGAATTAATAAATTATGAAAGAAGTAACGCAGAAACATGTTATAATCAAAGACCAATAGTTAAAAAAGGCGAAGAAATAAAAGCTGGAATGGTCATAGCTGATGGACCATCTACTGACATGGGAGAAATCGCATTAGGTAAAAACCTTTTAGTAGCATTTATGACATTTAATGGTTATAACTATGAAGATGCTGTAATATTAAATGAAAGAATAGTAAAAGATGACGTATTAACTTCAATTCACATCGAAATGAAAGAAGTAGAAATACGTGATACGAAACTTGGACCAGAAGAATTCACAAGAGATATACCAAATGTCAGTGAAGAAGCAAGAAAAAATCTTGATGAAAACGGAATTGTACGTATTGGTACTGAAGTAAAAGAAAATGATATATTAGTTGGTAAAATAACTCCAAAAGGAATGCAAGAATTATCAAGTGAAGAAAAACTTTTACACGCAATATTTGGTGAAAAAACTAGAGAAGTTAGAGATACATCATTAAGAGTACCACATGGAAGTGCAGGAATTGTACATGATATTCAAGTATTTACAAAAGAAAATTCAGATGAATTACCAGCAGGAGTATTAAAAGTAATAAGAGTATACTTAATACAAAAGAGAAAAATGCAAGTTGGTGACAAAATGGCAGGAAGATATGGTAATAAAGGTGTTGTATCACTAGTATTACCAGAAGAAGATATGCCATACTTACCAGATGGAAGAACAGTCGACATAATGTTAAACCCATTAGGTGTTCCATCACGTATGAATTTAGGTCAAATTCTTGAAATCCATTTAGGAATGGCAGCTAAGACACTAGGTGTTCACGTTGCTACACCAGTATTTGACAGTGCAACTGAAGAAGATTTAAAAGCAATGACAAAAGAAGCTGGACTTGCTCCAGACTATAAAACAGATTTATATGATGGTAGAACAGGAGAAAAATTTGATAAAAGAGTTGCAGTTGGTGTAATGTACATGATTAAACTTAACCACATGGTAGATGATAAATTACACGCTAGAAGTACTGGACCATACAGTTTAGTAACTCAACAACCACTTGGAGGAAAAGCTCAATTTGGTGGACAAAGATTTGGAGAAATGGAAGTATGGGCACTATATGCATACGGTGCAGCACATATTTTACAAGAAGTACTTACTGTAAAATCAGATGACGTATTAGGAAGAGTAAAAGTTTACGAACAATTAGTAAAAGGTAAAGTAGTTGACCAAGCAGGAGTTCCAGAATCATTTAGAGTATTAATAAAAGAATTCCAAGCATTAGGTTTAGATATCTCTATAATAACTAAAGATGGCGAAACAAAAGATTTAAGAGATCTAGAAAGAGAAGAAGATAAAGAAGACGTACCAGTTACAATAGAAGAAATAGATGTAACAAAACTTGAAGAACCTGTGGAAGAGCCAACAATAGAAGAAGAGATTGAAGAAGAATTTGAGGAAAATTCAGGTTACGATGCCTTAGATGATTTAGAGTATGAGGGGAGTGAAGAATAATGATGGAAGTAAATAATTTTGAAGGAATCAAAATAGGAATTGCATCCCCAGAAAAAATAAGAGAATGGTCATATGGCGAAGTAAAAAAACCAGAAACAATTAACTACAGAACATTAAAGCCAGAAAGAGATGGACTATTCTGTGAAAAAATATTTGGTCCAACAAAAGACTACGAATGTAGTTGTGGAAAATATAAAAGATTAAGATACAAAAACATAATTTGTGATAGATGTGGAGTAGAAGTAACTAGATCAAAAGTAAGACGTGAGAGAATGGGACACATTGAACTAGCTACTCCAGTTGCTCACATATGGTATACAAAAGGAGTACCACCAAAAATTGGATTAGTACTTGATATGTCTCCAAGAGACTTAGAAGAAGTAATATACTTTGTAAGTTATGTAGTAATAGACCCAGGAATTGCACCACTAGAAAAGAAACAAACATTATCCGATAAAGAATACCGTGCATATTATGAAAAATACGGAAACGGATTTACTGTAGGAATGGGTGCTGAAGCAATTAAAAAATTACTAAGTGAAGTTAACTTAGAAGTAGAAGCAGAAAACTTAAAAAAAGAAATTGAAAAAAGCCAAGGGCAAAAGAAAATTAGACTTGTAAAAAGATTAGATTGCATTAATTCATTCATAGAAAGCGGAAATAGACCAGAATGGATGATACTTGAAGCATTACCAGTTATTCCGCCAGAACTAAGGCCTATGATACAATTACCTGGAGGCCGTTTTGCTACAAGTGACTTAAACGACTTATATAGAAGAATAATAAATAGAAATAATCGTTTAAAAAAGCTAATTGAATTAGGAGCTCCAACAATAATAGTCCAAAACGAAAAACGTATGCTACAAGAAGCGGTAGATGCGTTAATAGATAATGGAAGAAGAGGAAGAAGTGTACAAGGTTCAGGTAATCGTGCTTTAAAATCATTAAGTAGTATGCTTAAAGGTAAACAAGGAAGATTCCGTCAAAACTTACTTGGAAAACGTGTCGATTACTCTGGACGTAGTGTTATCGTAGTAGGACCAACACTAAAAATGTATGAATGTGGAATACCAAAAGAAATGGCACTAGAACTATTCAAACCACATGTAATACACGAATTAGTAGAAAGAGAAATGGCACATAACATAAAAGGTGCAAAAAAATTAATTGAAGCACAAGACGAAAGAGTATGGGATATTGTTGAAGAAGTAATCAAAGAACATCCAGTACTATTAAACCGTGCTCCAACACTACATAGACTAGGTATACAAGCTTTTGAACCAAAACTAGTAGGTGGAAAAGCATTAAGATTGCATCCACTAGTTTGTCCAGCATTTAACGCAGACTTCGATGGAGACCAAATGGCTGTTCACGTACCATTAAGTGAAGAAGCACAAGCAGAAGCTAGAATATTAATGTTAGGTGCAAATAACATACTTAATCCAAAAGATGGTAGTCCAATAGTAACACCATCACAAGATATGGTATTAGGTAATTACTATTTAACAATAGAAACACCAGGATTACCAAATGAAGGAAAAGCTTACAAAAATTCAAACGAAGCGCTAATGGCATACGAAAGAGGTGACTTAACACTTCATACAAGAATATGTTTACCAGTAAAAAGTTTTAAATACAAAATGTTTACTGATGAACAAAAAGATAAATACTTAGTAACTACACCAGGTAAATTAATATTTAATGAAATACTACCAGATACATATCCATACATAAATGAAGGTAGTAAAGAAAATATAGAAAAAATAACACCAAATAAGTTCTTTATAGAAAAAGGTGAAAATTTACCACAAAAAGTTGCAGAAATGCCAATAACAAAACCATTAATAAATAAAGACTTAGAAAAATTAATTTCTCAAATATTCAAAAGATACAAAACAACAGAAACATCAATAATGCTAGACAAACTAAAAAATCAAGGTTTCAAATACAGTACAAAGTCAGGTATAACTTTCTCACTTAGTGACGTACCAGTAACTGATAAAAAAGAATCAATGATTGACGAAACTAACAAAATGATTGAACAAGTTACAAAACAATATAAGAGGGGATTAATAACTAATGAAGAAAGACATGACAGAATAGTAAAATTATGGGCTGAAACAACAAATAATGTTCAAGGAGAAGTAATAAAAGAATTATCAAGTAATCCAGATAATCCATTAGATATGATATTCTCATCAGGTGCTCGTGGTAAGAAAAATCAATTAGGACAATTATCAGGAATGCGTGGATGTTTAACTAAAACAGGAGGAGATGTTATTGAAATACCAATTACAGCCTCATTTAAAGATGGACTTGATGTGCAAGAATTCTTCTTGAGTACTCACGGTTCAAGAAAAACTACTGCCGACACAGCTTTAAAAACAGCCGATGCTGGATATTTAACACGTAGATTAGTAGATGTAGTACAAGATATAATTGTAAAAGAACACGACTGTGGAACTATTCAAGGAGTTGAAGTAAGCGCATTTATTGATGAAAATAGTGGAGCAGTACTTGAAAGCTTAGAAGAAAGAATTATTGGAAGATACACAAATCAAAAAATTATTAATCCTGAAACAAAAGAATTAATTATAGATAAAGGAGAATTAATAACAGAACCAATAGTTGACAAAATAGTAAAAGCAGGAATTACTAAAGTAGAAATAAGAAGCGTACTAACATGTAAAACTGTAAATGGCGTATGTAAAAAATGTTATGGAAGAAATCTTGCAACAGGAAATATGGTTGAAGTTGGTGAAGCTGTGGGAATAATGGCAGCACAATCAATAGGTGAACCTGGTACTCAGTTAACAATGAGAACATTCCACACTGGTGGTGTTGCATCAGCAGCAGATATCACACAAGGTTTACCACGTGTAGAAGAGCTATTTGAAGCAAGAACACCAAAAGCAAAAGCAACTATAGCTGAAATAAGCGGTAAAATAACAAAAATTACTGAGGATAAAGGTAAATTTAAGATATATATAACAAATGATCTTGAAGTTAGAGAACATGTTACATTATATAATTCAAAACTAAAAGTAGAAAAAGGACAAATGGTAGAAGCCGGAGATGCATTAACTGAAGGCTCAATCGCACCAAAAGAACTACTTGCTGTAACAGATCCAATTACAGTACAACAGTATATAGTTAAAGAAATACAAAAAGTTTATAAATCACAAGGTGTTGACGTATCAGATAAACACGTAGAAATTGTAGTAAAACGTATGATATCTAAAATCAAAATAGTAGAATCTGGAGATACAAACCTAGTTGAAGGAACTTCAGTTTCATTAAGAGAATTTGGAGAAGTAAATAAACCAATAATCCTAGAAGGAAAAACTCCAGCGACAGGAAAACCAATTTTACTTGGTATAACAAAAGCATCACTAGAAACAGATTCATTCTTATCTGCAGCATCATTCCAAGAAACTACAAGAATATTAACAGAAGCCGCAGTAAAAGGTAAAGTTGATATGTTAAATGGACTAAAAGAAAATGTAATTTTAGGTAAATTAATACCTGCTGGAACAGGTGCTAAAGAATATTCAGATATAAGCTTAATGCTAGAAAAAGAATTTTTAAGCGATGATGCTAGTGAAGTATTAGAAGAAACTTTTTGTGATTAAAAACCCAATTAATGGGTTTTTTAATTTACTTTTTAAATACTATTATGTATAATTAAAGTGGAGAGTGAGTTATGTTTAACGAAAACGAAGTTAAAACAAAAATGGACAAAGTTATAGAATCATTAGAATCTAGACTTACAACTGTCAGGGCAGGAAGAGCTAACCCAAATATTTTAAATGGAATAATGGTAGAATATTATGGAGTACCCACACCAATACAAGGAATAGCAAATATAAGTATACCTGAAGCAAGACAACTAGTAATAAAACCATTTGATAAATCTGCTTTAAAAAATATAGAAAAAGCATTATTTGAAGCAAATTTAGGTATGGCGCCTACAAATAACGGTGAAGTTTTAATATTAACTATTCCAGAACTAACAGAAGATAGTAGAAGAGCATTTGTTAAGCAAGTAAAAGATATGGCAGAAGATGCAAGAATAGCTTTAAGAAATGTAAGACAAGACGCGAACAACGCAATAAAAAGACAAGAATTTAGCGAAAATGAAGAAAAAATATATTTAGAAAGCGTTCAAAAACTAATAGATAAATATAACGATATAGTAGAAGAAAAATTTAAAGAAAAAGAAAAAGAACTTATGACAATCTAGGTGATTATATGATAAAAGATATAGAAGAGTTTATAAAGCCAATATTTGACTCTTTTAACTATGATTTTTATGTTAGCGAAAGCAATAAAAAAGAAATATGTGACTATCAAATAAATAGTCTTTTTCGTATTGCTAAAGAATTAAAAGTAAACTTATTAGAAATAGGAACAACAATTATAAAAAAAATAAATGAACTAAAAAACTTTGATGAATATTTTAAAGAAGTATCATTTTTAAATGGATTTATAAACATAACTATTAGTGATAAATTTATAAACAAATGGATTAATAAATCACTTAACAATTTAGGAGTAAATAAAGTAGAAAGTGACGAATTGTATTTCTTAGATTATGGTGGCCCAAACATTGCAAAGCCATTACATATTGGACACTTAAGACCAGCAATTATAGGAGAAAGTCTAAAAAGAATAATAAACTACAAAGGATATAAAACAATTAGTGACGTTCATTTAGGCGATTATGGTTTGCAAATGGGTCAAGTAATATATGGGATAAAAAGAGATAAAATAAAATTAGAAGATATAAACATTAATTTTCTAAACAAATGTTATCCTGAAATAAGCGCGTTATGCAAAAGTGATGAAAAAGTATACGAAGAATGTAAAAGCATTGTAAAAGAATTACAAAATGGTAATAAAGAATACAACGAATTATGGAACAAAATATATGAAGAGAGCTTAAAAGATATAAAAAGACTTTTTAAATATTTGGATATAAATTTCGATTTATGGCTAGGCGAAAGCGATTCAAAGCCTTATATTTCAAAATTAATTGATTTACTTTTACAAAAACAATTATTAGTAGAAGATGATGGAGCAAAAATAGTAAAATTACAAGAAGAAAACGACAATAAAGAAATGCCACCATTAATAGTTTTAAAAAGTGACGGGTCATTTATGTATGCTACAACTGACTTAGCTACAATTTATGAAAGAATAGAAAAGTACAATCCAAAATATATTTTATATGTAGTAGATGCTAGACAAAGTTTACATTTTGAACAAGTATTTAGAACATGTAAAAAAATAGGATGGAAAAACAACTTTGAACACATTTCATTTGGAACTATAAATGGTAGTGATGGCAAACCATTTAAAACTAGAAGTGGAGAAACACTAAAATTAGATGAACTAATAAAAATGACTAAAGAAATATTTATACAAAAACGTGAAGAAAACGCGGATATGAGTGAAGAAGATTTAGATATAATAGTAAATGCAATAATAAAGTATGCAGATTTATCTAATAACAGAGAAAAGAATTATGTTTTTGATTTATCAAAGTTTAGTGATGTTAATGGTAAAACAGGACCTTATATACTTTATTCAGCATTAAGAATAAGGAAAATCTTAGAAAATAACACATTTGATGGTACAGTAAGTGACAATATATATGATGATATAGATAGAAACTTAAGAATAAAATTACTTGATTTTGATAAATACATAACAAAAAGTATAGAAGAAAGATTACCAAGCATAATTGCAGAATACGTATATGATATTGCGGATTTAACTAGTGCATTTTATCAAAAAAATAACATTTCTAACTTACAAGATAAAACTAAAAGAAATGATTGGCTTATTATTTTAAATTTTGCATATAATGTTATGAAAGAATGCTTAAACATGCTAAGTATAAAAATACCTAGTAAAATGTAAAAAAATGTGCTATAATATACTGGCTGGTGAAAAAAAAGAGAATGAAAAGAATTAATAAAGAATATGAGAATATATATAAAGAATTTGAAGAAAATTCAGAATTTAAAAAACTATCAGAAAATATACATCACGGGTTAACTAGATTAGAACACGTAAATAGAGTTGCTCGTTGGAGTTTTATTGCATCTAAAGTATTAAAATTAGATACAAAATCTGTAACAAGAGGAGCATTGCTTCATGATTTCTTTACTAATGAAGACATAAATAGAGAAAACTACAATGAATTTTTAAAAGAACATCCTTTAATTGCTCTTGAGAATAGTAAAAAACACTTTGAAATTAACGAAATAGAAGAAGACATAATAAGCAAACACATGTACCCGCTAACTAAAAAAAAGCCAAAATACAAAGAAAGTATATTAGTTAGTTTAATTGATAAAGTAGCAAGTTGCTATGAGGCTTTAAGATTTCAAACCGCAACAGCTGTTGGAATTACAATATTGTTTCTATACAATATAAGATAAAAAAATTAGTAATAACTACTAATTTTTTTATTATACTAAAGTGGCGTCCTTGGGCAGATTCGAACTGCCGACTTACGACTTAGGAGGTCGTTACTCTATCCAGCTGAGTTACAAGGACATATACAACACTGACATTATATCACAAATATATATTTTTTTCTAATAAAATAAAAGATATTATTTTCAACCCACTTATTAACTTGGTAAATAATTTAAATATAAATTACATTTTATTCATATACATTATTGGAGGTTATAATGTTTGAAAATAAAAAAATATTTATATTAGGAATGGCAAGAAGCGGGTATGAGGTAGCAAAAGTTTTATCTGAACATAACAATCAAATAACAATAACGGATGAAAAAGACCAAAATCCAATACACGTAAAAGAACTATTAAAATTAGGCATTAATTTTATTAAAAGTGATAAACCCAGTGAATTAATTGATGACACATATGATTATCTAGTTAAAAATCCAGGTATAAATATTGAACACCCTGCAGTTAAAAAAGCAATTAGTTTAAACATACCTGTCACAAATGAGGTGGAAGTAGCATATAGTTACTTACCAAAAAATATTAAAATAATTGCAATCACTGGATCAAATGGTAAAACAACTACAACTACCATGATATATGAAATTTTAAAAAAAGCATTATTGCCAGTTTTACTTGGCGGGAATATAGGTTACCCAGTGTGTTCACTAGTTGGTAAGGCAAAAGAAAATGACATTTTAGTATTAGAAATCAGCTCACACCAATTACAAGATATGGAAAGTTTTAAGGCCGACATCAGCATAATGACAAATTTGAATCCAGTACATTTAGATCATTTTGGCTCATACAAAAATTATAAAAAACAAAAATTCAAAATATTTAATAATCAGACCAAAAATGACTTAGCAATACTAAATAAAGAAAATAGCGATATAATGTCGGAGGAGAAACAAATTAAAGCGACAAAAATATTTTTTTCCAGCAAACAAAAAAGTAATTGTTATATAAACAAAGGTACAATATATTATGAAGGCGAAGAAATTATAAAAACAAACGAAATTGCAGTTAAAGGCACACACAACTATGAAAATGCTATGTGTGCAATTATAGTAGCTAAAACTTTAGGGGTATCAAACAAAATTATAAAGCAATTTTTTAAAGAATTTAAAGGAGTTGAACATAGAATAGAATTTGTGAGAGAACTAAATGGAGTAAAATATTATAATGATTCCAAAGCGACAAATACAGAGTCAACAAGCATTGCACTATCATCGTTTAAAAATCCAACTATACTGCTACTAGGAGGATTAGATAGAGGACACTCCTTTCAACCACTTTTACCATTTATGAAAAACGTTAAATTCATATTAGCGTATGGAAAAACAAAAGATAGAATAATTGAATTTGCAAAAGTTAATAACTTTAAAGTGGAAAAATATGATTCATTGCCAGAATGTGTAAAAAGAGCTTATGTCATTTCAAAGCCAGGGGATATTGTGCTACTTAGTCCAGCATGTGCTTCATGGGATCAATATGAAAACTTTGAAAAAAGAGGAGAAGAATTTAAAAAGAATGTATTTGAACTATGAACTTTACATTCTTTTTACATGCACTATTGAATTTTAATGTAAATAAATATATAATGAATTCACTAAGTAGAGTATGACTACTAATATGAGAGATGGGAGGTTAAAAATATGGCGAACGATGCCAAAAATGAAAAAAAACAAAAAATAGATAAAGACTTTATAGAAGAAGAAAATAATGGAAAATTTATACTAGTTATAATATTATCTATTTTAGTGGTTTTAGCATTAATAATTGGATCGGTATATTATTTTAATAAAGACACTGAAGAGCCAGAAAAAGAAAATAATAAACCAGTAGAAGTTATTGATGATCAAGATCTAGAAGAAGATGAAAACGAAGAACCAGAAATTGAGGAGAAAGAAGAAAGCACCTCAGTGTTTGAAGAAATTATAGCTGATAATCAAACTACTGAAGATACTAATGAAGAAAATCCAAATGAAGGTGGAGAAGTTCCAGTTGAAATTACATACACGGTTAAATACTTAAATGCATCAAACGAACAAATAGGTGAGGATCAATTAGTAAAAGATTTGTCTGATGCGATTGAACCAGCGGTTCCAGAAAAAGAAGGTTATAAAGGAACTTGGACTGGAATGTGTGATAATGAAACAAACGTCTGCACATACACGCCAAAATATGAAAAAATAATAGTTACTATGTCAGAAGGTTCAACATATAACATAAATTTAAACGGTAATGTAATTGAAGCGACAGGATTAGTAATTGAAAATGGTACACGTGATGAAAATGGAAATAGAAGTTATATTGAGATAAAATTTATTGCACCAGACGAAATTACTAAAGAAATGGTAGAAGAAATGAAACTAACAATAACTACTGAAGGCGTAGATGGTGGTATTACAGAAAATGGAATAACAATTCTAGATAGCACAAAAGAAGAGATAGAAGAAGAAATATTTTATTTCAATTATACAGTAGCAGTAGACAATACTGAAGACTTAGTTTTACCAGAAATTGCTATAGACTGGGGAAACGGAGTAGAATCAAAATACACAATAGATATAAATGGAATAGAAATACAAAGCTATGCTGAATATATAGGAATAACTAAACCAACAGTAGATGATGCTAACAAAGAAGGCACTTTAACCGGTGCAGGAGATGTAACATATGATATCAACGCAGAATTAGATAGTAATGAAGGAAATGTTACAAAGATAATAGTTGAAGGTGAAGTAAATAACTATGAAAATAAAACTGGAATTATGGAAGTCGTAGGTTTAGACAAATATAATAACATACTTACAATCAAATTTACTGCACCAGAAAATATAACGGACTTTACAAACTTAAAAGTTATTACTGAACAAAATACGTATGAGGGCCCAGGTTTACTAGATGGAGAAAATTACTTCTTTATGTATCAAGCAGTAGATCCAGGCACAACAAGCAATCCAAGAATAATAATAGATTGGGATGGAGATAGTGGTGAATTAAAACCTGAAACATACGTAATTAATACAGACACAATTAAATTAACTCCAACTGAAGAGTTAAAAAATACGGTTTCTTCAACTGAAGAATCTACTTATAATCAAAATTTGATTCAAAATCACGAAGGAGAAAATATAATCGAAGTAACTGGGGAAATCAAATATAACGAAGAAAATAAAGGGTATTTGATTGAAACAACATTTAAGCCTGTAGAAGGAACATTTGTAGTTGAAGACAAAATTACAGTAACAGACAAAGACGGAAAAAATATCTACGAAAAAGAAAACCTTATCATTGACAGTGAAGGACATTTTAGTTATTCCCACACTGAGCAAGTAGAAAATACTAATTCTTCACCGGGTATAACAATTGACTGGAACGGAGGAGAAACGCAAGGTGGAGAAATAACATATAACTATGATATTTCTAATGTCGAATTAGTTCCAACTACTTAAGATATTTAAAAACACTCATAAAAATGAGTGTTTTAATTTCTTGAATCAAAGATAAGGACATAAATAATTAAAAAAATAAAAATATTTATTTTATTTAAAATATATGATATTATATAAATAATAAAAGGAGATATGATATGAAAAAAGTTGTAATTGGTTTAATATCAATATTATTATTAACCGGATGTGGTAAATTAACTGAGGAAGAAGCAAAAACAGCTGCTTTAGATTCTTTAGAAAATGCTTTCTTAGCATCTTATATTGCTGATGGAATTGGGTTGGCTGTATTCGCAGATCAAACAATTGAAGAAGGGGATATTACTTGGTACAAAGTGGCTGACAATTATAGTACAGTAGACGAACTTAAAGAAATTGTCGACAAAGGATATAAAGGAGACGTGGCTGACGATTTAAAAGAAACTATTGATAGTAAGTATAAAGTTATTGATGGTACGTTGTATTCAACAGGGACTGGAGGTTGTGCGTTGCCTTACGAAATAGAAACGGTTAGAGAAGACTTAAGTGAAGACATATCTATTAAGGAAATAAAATCTAGTAAAATAACAATAACATTAAATGAAACAGAATACACATTATCTAAAAAATCAGGCAACTGGTTAAGTGAAATACAAATATTTAAATGTAATTAGTAAAGTTTAGAAGAACTTTACTTTTTTACTTTACTTTTTTATTGAAAAATATTTTTTCAATATGATATAATTTTACTGACTAAAATAGGAGGATATATGAAAACAAAATTGATAATTTTAATAGCTTGCATATTACTAATATTAACAGGATGTGGAGTTAAACATGTTGATGGAGAACTAGAAGACATTATGAATGAATTATATAATGGAATATCAGAAGAAAAGTTACCTATGATGTTACAAAATACTGAACTAACAGAAGAAAACATAGAAAATTATATTGGCACTAAAGATATTAAATGGAGTGAAGCAATTGCCTCAGAATCTATGGTTGGATCTATCGCTCATTCTGTAGTATTAATTAGAATGAGTGAGGACGCTAATGAAAAAGACATAGAAGAAGCTAAAGAGATTATTAAAGAAAATGCAAACCCTAACAAATGGATATGCGTTACTGCAGACAAAGTAGATGTTATATCAAATGGGGACTTAATATTACTAGTTATGTCAGATGATGAAAAAGTAACAACCATTTCAGAAAATTTTAGTAAATTAAACTAGACTTTCAAGCAAAGAAAGTCTTTTTAAAAGGAGAACACTATGGTTTTTTCAAGCATAACCTTTTTATATTACTTTTTACCAATAACACTCATATTTTATTTTCTTATGCCTCAAAAACTAAAGAATTTAATTTTACTTATAATGAGTTTATTTTTTTACTTTTATGGCGAACCAAAATACATAATAGTACTAATATTTTCTTGCATATATAATTACTATTTTGGCAAACTTATAGAAAAAAGCAAACACAAAAAGATATATTTAATTATAAATCTAATAACAAATTTTGGAATACTATTTTATTTCAAATATTTTAATTTCTTTTTAGAAAACATTAATAACTTCATTGGTACAAATTACAGCATATATATTATAATGCCCATTGGAATAAGTTTTTTTACATTCCAAGCTACAAGTTACATAATTGACATATACAAAGGAAAAATCAAAAGTGCAAAGAACATTCTCACTTTTGCAACGTATCTAACACTATTCCCACAACTAATAGCTGGACCAATTGTAAGATATGAGACAATAGAAAAAGAACTTAAAGAAAGAAAAGTGAATTTTGAAACGTTCGGAAATGGAGTTAGAAGATTTGTAATAGGTTTGTCAAAAAAAGTGTTACTAGCAAACGTATTAGGTGAACTATCGCAAAGTTTAAGTGTGATTACCACAAAAGCAATATTATCACATTGGATAATAGCAATATCTGATACACTTCAAATATACTTTGACTTTTCAGGATATAGTGACATGGCTATTGGACTAGGACTAATGTTTGGGTTTGAATTTTTAGAAAACTTCAACTATCCATTAATAGCAAAAAGCGTAACTGATTTTTGGCATAGATGGCATATCTCATTATCAAGTTGGTTTAAAGATTACGTTTATATACCACTAGGTGGCAGTAAAGTAAGCAATTTAAAGCGATACAGAAATATTTTAATTGTATGGATGATAACTGGTTTCTGGCATGGAGCAAGTTGGAATTTTATAGTTTGGGGTTTATATTTTGCAATATTTTTAATAATTGAAAAAGCGTTTTTATTAAAAATTCTAGAAAAGCATAAAATATTAAGCCATGTATACACAATATTAATAGTTGTAATAAGTTTTGTTATTTTTAATAGAACAAATTTCAGCAATATACAGTTATTTCTTGAAAATATGTTTGGATTTGGAAACTTAACATTTACAAATATAGAAACAAACTACTATTTAAAAAACTACACATTTATAATTTTAACTGCAATAATCTGTTCTATGTCTTATAAAAAAATATATATAAGAATTAAAGATAACAAAGTTTTCAATTTTATCGAGCCAGTTATAATAATTGCATTATTCATACTTTGTACGGCATACATAGTAAACGAATCATTTAATCCATTTTTATATTTTAGGTTTTAAGGAGCAACAATTATGAAAAATAAAATATTAAGTATATCATTCATCATCATAATATTTTCTTTATCAATAATAAGCATAATTTTACCAGACAAAGACATATCTGAAACAGAAAGAAGATACTTGATGCATTTTCCAACATTAAATATAAAAACAATATTTAATGGAGACTTTTTTGAAGAGTTTAACACATATACAGTTGAACAATTTCCATTTAGAGAAATATTTATAAAAATAAAAGGGCTAGCAACTAACAAACTATTTTTAAAAAAAGAAGAAAATGGAGTTTTTATAAAAGATGGAAATTTTTTTGAAATAAGTTCAAGTATAAATGACAAATCAATAGATTACTTCTTAGAACTAGTTACAAAAATAAAAAACAATTTTTCAAGTGAAAACATATACTATTCAATTATTCCAGACAAAAACTATTACACTAAAGAAGAAATACCAAAAATAAATTATAACGAATTAGTAGAAACAATAAATCAAAATTTGCAAGACATAACATACATAAATATTTTTAACAAGTTATCATTAGATTCTTATTACAAAACTGATATACACTGGAAACAGGAAAAAATAGGTGAAGTAGTTAAAACAATAGCATTACACATGAATAACGAACCTATTGATATAAAATATAATAAATTAATATATGACAACTTTTATGGTGCACTTTATGGGAAAATACCTAATAACGAAAAGCCAGACACAATAACATATTTAATAGACGAAAACACAATAAATACAAAAGTTTTTGACTATGAAAAAAATCAGTATTATAAAGTCTACGAAGAACAAAATTTAAAAAATATTGATTCCTATGATATATTTTTAGGAGGAGCTAAAGCATTATTAATAATGGAAAATAAAAACAGTAAAACAGACAAAGAACTAGTTATATTTAGAGATTCATTTGGCAGTAGTTTAGCACCACTACTATTGCCATATTATAAAAGAATAACACTTGTAGATTTAAGATACATAAATAGTGACTATATAATAAATAATAATTTAATAGACTTTAATAATAACCAAGATATTTTATTCATATATGGAATTTCAATTATAAATAATAGTTTTACTTTAAAGTAAAAAATTGATGTTAAAAAATGTAAAGTATTATACAAAAAAATTTACCAAATTTTACATATGTAGTAAAATGATATTTATAAGGTAAGATAATAAGCACAACAGTAGGTCCAAAAAGTAAAACATTAAAAAAGGAGAGTGATAAAATGTTAAAAACTAAAGTTGGATACAGTGAAAACACAGATGCCTTTGAATCAGGCGTTGAAACAGCAAGAATGGCAAATGTAATAGAAAACCCACAAGTTGGATTATTCTTTACAAGCGTAGTACAAGATCAAGAAAAATTAATGGAAGGAGCAAAAAGTGTACTTGGAGATACACCTATCATAGGATGCACTTCATCAGCAGCAATATGCACACATGACGGATATTTAAATAAAGAAACAGGATATTCTGGCATGATGCTATTTGGCGGAGATGTAGAAGTAGTTACTGCAGGAAGCAAAAAAACAGATGAAACACCACGTGAAATAGGAAAAAGAATAGCAAAAGAAGCAATAAGTAAATTGACAGATAAGAGCAAAAAACCTGACTATTTATTTATGACTGCAAGCCCAGCAAATGAAGAAGACTATTTAAAAGGAATTCAAGACGTTATTGGAGATGTTCCAGTATTTGGTGGTTCAGCAGCTGATAATACAGTTGAAGGCAAATGGAGTTTATTAAATAACGGAGAGATATTTGCAGACGGATGCGTAATAGCAATTTTCTATACAAACGGAGAAATTAGAAATTTATATACAGGAGCATACCAGGAAACAAATAATTCTGGAATAATATCAAAAGTAAATGGAAAAAGAACTCTAGTAGAGATAGATAATGAACCAGCAGTTAAAAAATATGCTGAATGGACTGGAAAATCAGTTGAATCATTAATGGGTAGTAATTTATTAACTGAAACAATATGTAATCCATTAGGTGTTAAAGATCCAATTGGAAATGTAATTGCAGTTCGTCACCCAATGTTTGCAAATGACGACTATTCAATGAACATTGGTGCTGACTTAGCATTAAATACAGCAGTTATTCAATTAACTAACACACCAGAAGGAATATTAAATTCAAATGCTGAAACAGTAAATAAAGTAAATACATTAATGAATTCAAATGTACAAAGTTATTTCCTAGTACATTGTGGTGGAAGAAGATTAGGTTTAGCATTAGCTAACATAGAAGACAAAATTTATCCTGAAATCAAAAAAGCAATACCTAACAAAGAATTTTTAATGGTATTTACATTTGGTGAATATGGTAGAAGCGAACACTCTGCAAATACAGTAGGTGGACTATCACTATCATTTACAGCAATTGGCGAATAAGGAGATGAAATATGAAGAGTTTAATAGGTAGAGAATGGAGAGATTCTAGCGACGGAAAAGTAATAGAAGTTTACAATCCAGCTACGAATGAATTAATTGATACAGTACCAAGTTTAACAAAAGAAGATGTAGAACAAGCAATTGATTATGCAGATGCGCACCAAAAAGAATGGGAAGCAAAATCTGTAATAGAAAGATGTGCAGTATTATCAAAATTTGCTGAGTTAGTTGAACAAAATAAAGACGAATTAGCTTTATTATTAAGTAAAGAAACTGGAAAGCCAATTAAAGAAGCATATAATGAAATTGCTAATATACAAATTGGAGTTCCTGGATACGTTGAAAAAGTAAAACACGAATATGGAGACATAATATATAGAGGAACAGAGGCAGGACAAGAAAACACAATTCAATATACAATACAACAACCATTAGGTGTAGTTGTAGCCATAATTCCGTTTAATTTCCCAAGTGATATATTTATTAACAAAGTACCACCTGCATTATTAATGGGAAATGCAGTAATACTAAAACCTGCAAGTGTAAACCCATTAACATTAACTAGATATGTTGAATTATTAGTTGAAGCAGGAGTTCCAGCTGGAATAATATCAGTAGTGCACGGAAGCGGATCAGTAGTTGGTAAAACTTTAACATCTAGCAAAAAAGTTGACATGGTAAGCTTAACTGGATCAACTGCTGCTGGTATAGATGCTGCTAAAAATTGTGCTGAACATTGTGCACATAGTTCATTAGAATTAGGTGGAAATGACGCCTTCATACTATGTGCAGATGGAGATATGGATTTAGCAATAGAAGAAACAGTTTGGGGAAGACTATATAATACTGGACAAGTTTGCTGTGCTTCAAAAAGATTTCTTATTGAAAATTCAGTAAAAGATGAATATATTAGAAGAATGGTAGAAAAAATAAATTCTTTAAAAGTTGGAAATCCACAAGATATGGGAACTGATATTGGATGTTTAGTAAGTGAAGAAGCAGCAATAGAAGTTGAGAGACAAGTAAACGAAACAATAGCTGCAGGAGCTAAACTCGTTATAGGTGGAAAAAGAAATGGTGCATTTTATGAACCAACAATTTTGGATAATGTAACACCAGATATGGAAGTTGCAAAAGACATGGAAATTTTTGGCCCAGTAATTTCAGTAATAGGATTTGATAATTTAGAAGAAGCAATAAAGATTGCTAATACATCAATATATGGTTTATCAGGATCAATTATAACAAAAGATATAAGCAAAGCTATTAAAGTTAGCGAAAAAATGGAATGTGGTGGTTTTGTTATCAATGGAGCATCATTCTTCCGTTCATTCGAGCAACCATTTGGTGGATGGAAATATTCTGGAATTGGTAACGAAGGAATAATGACGACACTAAAAGAAATGTCTAGAATGAAAACAGTAATTTTAAAAAATGTAACAAAATAAAGGAGATAAAATGTTTGATTATAAAGGTAAGGTAGTACTAGTTTCAGGTGCGTCATCTGGTTTAGGTGCACAAATGGCAAAAGGTTATGCAAAACAAGGAGCAACATTAATTATCACAGCTAGAAGAGTTGAAAAACTTGAACAAGTAGCAGAAGAGATAAGAGCAACTGGAGTAGAATGTTACCCAATAAAATGTGATGTAACCGACGTAGAAAGCATTAAAACAATGGCGGAAGAAGTAAAATCCAAAACAGGTAAAGTTGATGTTTTAGTTAATTGTGCTGGGAGTGCCAAAAACGCTGGCGTACTAACTATGACAGATGAAGAATGGGATTTTACTATTAAAACTGATATGACAAGCTTATTTTACGTAACAAGAGAAATTGGAAAATTAATGAAAGAAAATAATTATGGGCGTATCATTAATATTGCATCAATGTATGGAATGGTAGGAAATATGGCTATGGACACAGTGGCATATCATACAAGTAAAGGTGGAGTTATAAACTTTACAAGAGCAGTAGCAGCCGAACTTGCAAAATACAATATAACATGTAATGCAATTTGCCCTGGATATTTTGATACAGAACTCACTCATGAAACGCTTATAACAGACGAATTTACAGCATATATGAAATCAACGGTTCCATTAGGCAGATATGGAAAAGAAGGAGAGCTAAATGCAGCAGCAATATTTCTTGGAAGTGAAGAAGCAAGTTATGTTACAGGGGCTATACTTCCTGTAGATGGTGGGTACACTGCAGTATAAAATAGATAGAAAGGAAAAAATATGTTAGAAGATAAAGTTGCAATAATTACAGGTGGAACAAGAGGAATAGGTTTTGCGACTGCAAAAAAATTTTTAGAAAATGGGGCTAAAGTTGTAATATTTGGAACTAAAGTCCAATCAGTTAATGAAGCAGTAGAAAAACTTAAAACTTTAAATAACAAATATGATGTAATAGGATTTTATCCAAATCTTACATGTGAAAGCGAAATAAAAAACATTTTTGAAGAAATAGAAAAAAAGTATGGTAAAATTGACATATTAGTAAATAACGCCGGAATTTCTTCTAAAACAAAAATAGAAGAATATACCGAAGAAGAATATGATCAAATATCCAATTTAAATATAAAAGCAGTATTTACTTGTTCCAAATTAGTAATACCATATTTGAAAAAAACCAAAGGCGTAATTTTAAATACAAGTTCAATGGTAAGTATATACGGACAAACAGCAGGTGTTATGTATCCTGCAAGCAAATTTGCAGTTAATGGAATTACAAAATCTCTTTCAAGAGAATTAGCGCCTTATGGAATAAGAGTTAATGCAATTGCTCCAGGTATAATTGAAACAGATATGGTAAAAAATTTACCAAAAGAAATAATTGAGCCTTTAATTAAAACTATTCCACTTGGTAGAATAGGAACACCTGAAGATATAGCAAATGGATTTTTATTTCTTGCTAGCGATTTGGCAAGTTATGTCACAGGTGAGATATTATCTATAGATGGAGCTGCAAGAAGTTAATTCAAATATTTTTTGTACCATTGTCAAAGTTATTTTGTCAATGGTTTTTGTATAAGAAAACCCCCAGATTAGTGGATATTTATTATTTATTAAAAAAACTTCTATTAGTTTTTTAATATTTATCAAGTATAATGTTAAGCGGAAAAAGGAGAGATATATATGAAAGTATTTGACTGGACAACAAATATTGATAAAAATGAATTAAATGAAGTTATTAAAATGATAAATAATGATGGGATAATAATATTTCCTACAGAAACTGTATATGGAATAGGTGTTAATGCAAAAAGCGAAAAAGCCATAAAAAAATTATATGAAACAAAATTACGTCCTAAAAATAAACCATTTAGTGTATTAGTTAAAGATAAAAAAATGATAAATAGTTTAGCTGAAATAAGTAATAATATTGAAAAATCTATAATAAAAAAATTTATGCCTGGTGAAATAACCTTAATTTTAAATAAAAGAAAATGTATGTCAAACTTATTAACAGCAAATAAAAAAACAATAGGAATAAGAATACCTAACAATAATATAGCTTTAACTATATTAAAAAAGTCTAAAATTCCCTTAGCCACTTCAAGTGCAAATTTATCTGGGGAAGAAATTTTAAACGATGTAAATTCATTAAAAAAAGTATTTGAAAATAAAGTAGACATAATTATTGTTTCAAATTGCAAATTTGGCTTACTGCCATCCACTATAGTACAGGTAAAAGATGATAAAATAAACATTATAAGAGAAGGAAGTATTACATTAGAACAAATAAAGAAAAAAATATTTATGAAGTAAATTTAAATACTGTTTATATATATCTTGATAAAAACATATACTTTTAAAGGTGATAATATGTTTCAATCTTTACAAAACAGTAGAATAAGACAGGTTTTAATAATTATAGTTCTATTATTTATATTTGTAATTATAAGAGTTTTTTATGTACAAGTATTTGAATATGAAAAGTTAAATGAACTTGCAGAAAATTTGTGGAGTAGAAATTTACCTGTACAAGCAGACAGAGGATTAATACTTGATAGAAATGGCAAAGTTATTGCCGGAAATGTTACCACTTCATCGTTAGTATTAGTTCCAAACCAAATAAAAAACAAAGAAGAAGTGGCAGAAAAACTTGCAGACATATTAGGAGTTAGTTACGAAGAGATGTACAAACACGTTTCAAAGAAAACTTCAATAGAAAGAGTTCATCCAGAGGGCAGAGGTTTAAGTTATGAAATAGCAGATGAAATAAATTCACTAAACTATGATGGAGTTTATTTATTAAAAGAAACTGAAAGATATTATAATTACCTAGATATTTTAAGCCACGTTATCGGATATGTTGGTATAGATAATCAAGGATTAAGTGGATTAGAACTTTTATATGATGATGTATTAACAGGAGAAAACGGAAGCATAAAATACTTTTCAGATGGCAAAGGACAAAAATTAGAAATAGGTGAAGTTTACGAATCACCACAAAGTGGAATGAACATAACACTTACAATAGATTTAAACATACAACTAGCATTATCAAATGAACTAGAAAATGCTATGACTAAATACAACGCAGAAGGTGCGATTGGAATAGTTATGAATCCAAAAACAGGAGAAATATTAGCAATGGAAAGTAAGCCGAGTTTCAACCAATCAAACTATCAAGATTATAGTATAGAAACAATAAATCGTAATTTAGCAATATGGAGCAATTTTGAACCAGGTTCAACTTTTAAGCACGTACCTACCATACAGTGACCATATAAAACAAAGGAAAGAGAGCATTCTCTTTCCTTTAGTTTTCTTCATCT
>CALVVO010000007.1 GCA_944363885.1 uncultured Bacilli bacterium
TAGAAAAATAAATTTAGTTCAAGGTTTTCATTCCTATGTGTGCCTTGAACGTAGTGAAAGGAATGAAACTTTATATGTCAAAATTAACTTATGAAGATAAAATAAATTTATATAATGATAGAAAGTCTGGACTATCAATTCCATCATTAGTGTCTAAATATAATATAAGACATGAGGTTGTTGAATATTTAATAAGATTAATTGATAAACATGGATTAGATATTTTAAGAACAACAAAAAACAAATATTATCCACCGTATCAAAAAGAACAAATTATTAATCGTGTATTAATTAATAAAGAGTCAAGAAATTCAGTAGCTATTGATGAAGGACTTCCAAGTTCAGGAATGTTGGCTAATTGGATAAAAAAATATCAAGAAATGGGTTATAATATAGTTGAGCGAAAACGTGGAAGGAGTCCAACTATTATGCCTAAAAACAATAAACCTAAAGTTCAGGAAACTATAGAAGAAGAAAATGAAAGATTAAAAAAAGAAAACCTATACTTAAAAGCGGAGTTAGAATACTCAAAAAAATTGAGAGCCGTTGTTCAAGCAAGGAAGAATCAACAACAGAAGAAAAAGTAAATGTTGTAAGTGAACTTCGGCTAAAATATCCACTAATGATTCTTCTACAAGTATCTGATTTAGCTAAATCAGTGTATGTAAGTTTGTCAAACAAAAGTGACACAGGAACGATAAAAAATGATCCTATTTGTTATAATAATCACGAAGACACTCACTTGGAGATTTCCAGTTTAAGGGAGCAATGGGAAAATTGTTATATTGATGTAGATATATGCGAGCTTGCTTTTTAGCATCTTCAAGTGAGATAAAACGGCGATTTCTGTAAAATCTTTCGTTGTCTTTGCGATGAGACCTTTCAACCTTTCCATTATGCTTTGGGGTGTAGGGTTTGATAAGGTCGTGGTTGATATTACACTTTTTTAAATATCTTTCAAAAAGTGTAAGTTTGTCTGAAATTAATCTGTTGGTAAAATCTAGTCCATTATCAGTTCTAACACATTCGATTTTGAAGGGGAAAAACTTTATAACTTCTTGAATGAATATTGTAGAAATATAAGTAGAACGTTCGTTATAAATTTGAATGTATCTAAATCTAGAATATTCATCAATAGCAGTATATTGATAAAGTTTTTCATCACCAACAATACATTCAGTAGGTACAAACTTAATATCAACTTGTATTCGTTCTCCAGGGAAAGTCATTTGGACGTAAGGTTTAACTTTCCTTTTACTCTTTTTGGGTTTTTGTGGAAACATATTTAATCTTTTCATAACACGATATAGAATTTCAGGCTTGTGATTATAACCTCGTTGTTTAAGTTTAACCCAAAAGACAATTAAACCTAAGTCTGGATTTCTTCTTCTCATATCTTTGATAAGTTTAATTTCTTGTTGAGTGTGAGCATTAGGATGAGAATGAGGCTTAGTAGTAAGATTTGATAGAGAACGAATAGTGCCATCGTATCTTTTTAACCATCTATAGATATATTGCCTATTGGTGTTATATTTAATAGCCGTTTTAGTCACGCCGTTTTTAGTGGCGTATTTGATGAGAGATTCACGATATCTCATCAATTGAGTGATAGTTTGTTTTTTCTTCATAGATAGACTCCTTTCATATTTGGATCATTTTTGAAGTTTGACAAACTTACACTGTGCAATTATGCCCAGATGAGACTTATATGCCGAGAAAACATTAATAAATTAGGCATAAGGTGATACGCTTATGCGGTGGCTGTACATGTAATATGCCAGGTCTACAGACACAAATCACATTATGGGTTCCTAATTAATTGATGGAAATTGGAATATATGTCATACTTGTATTATAATTGCACATATCTGATTTAGCTAAATCAGTGTATTACTATACTTTATCTAAAACAGATAAAGATGATAAAAATAAAGAAATAATTGATAAAATAAAGGAAATATTTATTAATAATAAGGAAAGATATGGTTATCGTAGAATTACATTAGAACTTAGAAATCAAGGTTATAATGTTAATCATAAGAAAGTTTATAGAATAATGGTTAAGTTAGGCTTAAAACCATTAAAAAGAAATAAAAGAAAATATTCATCATATAAAGGAACTGTTGGTAAGATAGCTGATAATTACATTAATCGTGAGTTTTATGCAGATAAGCCTAATCAAAAATGGTATACAGATGTTACTGAATTTAATCTTCGTGGAGAAAAATGCTATTTATCACCAATATTAGATGGTTTTAATGGCGAAGTAATTTCTTATAATACTTCTAAATCACCTAATTTAGATCAAATAAATGATATGCTTAATAAAGCATTTGATGGGAATGATAATCTTGATGGATTAATATTTCATTCAGATCAAGGTTGGCAATATCAACATCAATCTTATCAACAAAGATTAAAAAATAAAGGAATAAAACAAAGTATGTCTAGAAAAGGAAATAGCATGGATAATGGGATGATGGAGAACTTTTTTGGACTTCTTAAAACAGAAATGTTTTACGATCAAGAAGATAGCTATAAAACATTAGATGATTTGATAAAAGCGATTGATGACTATATTTATTATTATAATTATGATAGAATTAAAGTAAAATTAAAAGGACTGTCACCCGTAAATTATAGGTTGCAATCCTCTAATTAGAAACTATTTATAAACTGTCCAACTTTTGGGGTTCAGTTCAATATGGTTTCCTATTTTTCTTATGTTTTGCATGTTAGGAATTATTGAATACGTGTTTACTTTTTTAAATTTTAATTCTGACTTATTTGAAATTTTAATTTATTTTATTGTTGTTCAATTGATAATTTCTCCATTTTGTGTTGGATTTAATTACTGCATTTTGAGAATAGTTAGAAAAGATAAAATGCATTTAAAAGATTTGTTTAAGTTTTATCCCAATTTTATAAATATATTTTTAGTTTCTTTAGTTGTACAATTGTTTTTTTCAATTGGGTTTACTTTGTTTGTTATTCCTGGAATAATTGTTGTTTTGGTTTACTGTTTTGTTAATTTTATTATTGCGGATGGTGAGTTTTCTGTTATTGATTCTTTACGAGCTAGTCGAGAATTAATTTATGGCTATAAATTTGATTACTTTAAGTTTTTAATTAGTTTTATTGGTTGGTGGCTTATTGTTATATTTACTTTTGGTACGGCTATTGTTTTTGTGTTACCTTATTTCTTAGTTTCAAACGCTGTTTATTATGATTGTTTGAGATTGGAAAAAGTAAATGTTTAATTTAATTTATTTTTTCAGTTTAATTTTGAAGTATTTTTTGCAGAATTTATAATAGACTTTTATAGTTAAGTTTGTTATAATATGCAAGAAGAGCGAGACGCTCCTTGCTTCTACGGAAGCCATAGACCATAAGGAGGTGAAAATATGAATAAATATGAAATAGTATTTATTATTAAAGCGGATCTTGAGGAATCAGTTATTAAAGATACTGTTAAGTCGTTTGAAGATGTTTTAACTAGTATGGATGCAAAAATTGTAAACTCTAAAGAAATGGGACAAAAGAAATTAGCATATCCTATAAAAGATTCTTTAAGAGGGTATTATTATTTGCTAAATGTTGAGGCAACTCCTAAAGCTATTAAAGAGTTTGATCGTAAAGCTTTAATCGATGAAAAAATATTAAGACATTTAATCGTTAAGGAGGATGAATAATGAATAAAATTATGTTAGTAGGGAGGCTGACTCGCGATCCTGAAATAAGGACAATGAGTTCTGGTTCTTCTGTTGCTAATTTTTCGGTTGCAGTTAATAGGCCTTTTAAGAATAGAGAGGGTGTAATCGAGGCTGATTTTATTAATGTTGTTTGTTATAGATCAGTTGAAAATATTGGTAAATATTGTTTTAAAGGTAGCTTAGTTGGTATTGAAGGAAGACTTCAGACTAGGTCTTATGACGCTCAGGATGGAACTAAAAGATATGTATCTGAAGTAGTTGCAGATAATGTTGAATTCTTGAGTTCTAAAAAAGATCATCAGGAGAGTCAGGATAATAGCTTTGTTGATATTCCAAGTGCGACGCCAGTTGATACTCCTTCATTTGAAGATGGTATTGATGTGTCAAGCGAAGATCCTTTTAAGGATTTTGGAAGTGAAGTTGCTTTAAGTGATGATGATTTACCATTTTAGAAAGGAGAAATTATGGGAGAGTTTTATCCAAGGAAAAAGAAAATTTGCCAAATGTGTGCTGGCAAAGACGTTGATTATAAAGATGTTCAAATTATAAGTAAATATATAAATGAGCAAGGCAAAATATTACCTAGGAGAATAACTGGAGCATGCGCAATGCACCAAAGATATATTGCTAGGCAAATAAAAAGAGCTAGACTAATTGCTTTAATTCCATTTGCAAAATAAAAGATTTGATAAACAAATCTTTTTATTTGTCTCTAACTATTAACACTAATCTTAATAATTCTAGTAAACTTGTGATTAATCCGGCAACATATGTTAAAGCAGCTGATAATAGCATTTTTTTTGCTCCTTCGTTTTCTTCTCCAATTAATATGTTTAACTTTTCTAATTCTTGTTTTGCTCGTTTAGAAGCATTAAATTCAACTGGTAAAGTCACTAATTGAAATAAAACACCAAAGGATACAAGTATAATGCCTAGCCATATTAATTCAGTAATATATGCTAAGAAACCTATTAGAAGTACTATGTATGCCATTTTTGAAGCAAAATTAACTATGGGGAAAATAAAACTTCTAATTTTCATAAATACATATCCGTCTTTATCCTGAATTGCGTGGCCGCATTCGTGCGCTGCAACTGAGACTGCCGAAATTGTGTTTGTTTGATATACTGCTGAAGATAGTCGTATTACTTTTCTTTGAGGATCGTAGTGATCAGTTAAATTTCCTTTTGTTTCAACAATATGAATATCTTGTAATCCGTTTGAATCTAATATTTTTCTAGCCGCGTCAAATCCTGTAAGATTATTTGAATTTTTTATTGTGGAATATTTTTTGTAATTAACGTTAATTATTATTTGAGATGTTATAGGTATAATTAATATTCCTATAAAAATTAATAAATATGGATCCATTTTTTCACCCTCTTACACAAGAATTATAACATAGAATTGTGAATAAATTAAGAAATTTGAGCTATTTGTGAATTTTTTATTAATTTGTCTAAATTGTTGGCACCTTCTTTTAAGTAATTTGAATTTTTTATAATTTCTTTTATTTCAATTTCTTTTAGTTTTGCTTTTGTTTTTATGATTTTGATAATATCTTTTTCTTCAAGATTGTTCATAATTATTTTGTTTTCAATTTTTAATATATTATTATCTTCTTTTAATTTGTTGTCAATAAATCCTATTGAGTTTTTATTATTATTTTTAGTATTAGTAAATATTATTAAATTGTTTGTTAAGTTTATTACTTCGTTTTTAGAATTTTTTAAAATTCCATCTTCTAATATATTTTTAAATAAATTTTTAATTGTATAATGTGCTTCATTTATATTTTCGATTAATATTATTGAATTAGGTTTAATTTTTAATTCTTCAAACGTGGTATTAGTATCATTGTAACCTATGTATCCTTGAGGACTTCCAATTATTCTATTGATACTTATTTCATTTTTATATTCGTTCATGTTAATTTTTATTAGGTTATTATTTGTATATTTTGCTAATAATTTTACCATCTCTGTTTTTCCCGTGCCAGTTGGGCCTTCTATTAATATTGAATTTGGAATTGTTGAGGTTTTGTTTAGGTTGTCTATGTACAATTCAATTAATTTATCTATTTGTTTTTCTTGAGCTATTATTTTTTTATTCAGTTTTGTTTTTATTTCATTAAAATATGATTTGTTATTAACATCATAAATTTTTATGTTGCTTTTTTTCTCAATTATCATTTTTAATATATCTGCTGTTACTGTTTTTACATTTTTACTATTTATTTTTTCTAATTTTTTATTGAGCGCGTTGATGTCTTCACTTAGTTTTATTGCAAAATTGTAATTTTCTTTTTTTATATAATTATTCTTTTTTTTATTTAGTGTTTTAATTTGTCTAGTAATTTTTTCTATTTCTTTAGTATTTGCAAATATATTTGTTTTAGCACATACTTCGTCTAATATGTCTATGCTTTTGTCAGGCTCGCTTCTGCCAAATATGTATTTTTTAGATAAAATTGGTATTTGTTTTAATATTTCATTAGGAATTCTTACGTTGTGGAATTTTTCATAATCGCTTTTAATTTTTGATAAAATATTTATAATTTCTTTTTCGGTTGGTTCCTCTATAATTATTTTTTGAAATCTTCTATCTAGTGCTTTGTCTTTTTCTATAGTTTTTTTGTATTCGTTTATCGTAGTCGCTCCTATGCATTTTGCTTTCCCTCTTGCTAACATTGGTTTTAATATGTTTGATGCATCAATTGCGCCTTCGGCTCCGCCGGCTCCTACAATTGTGTGTATTTCATCAATGAATAAAATCAGATTATTATTGTTTTCTAGTTCTTTAACAATTTTATTCATTTTTTCTTCAAATTCTCCTCTGTATTTTGTACCAGATATTATGCTAGCAAGGTTGATGGAAATAATAGTTTTATTTTTTAGAATTGGAGGTATGTTTTTGGTTACAATTCTTCTAGCTAATTCTTCAACTATTGCTGTCTTACCAACTCCAGCTTCTCCAATTAGTATTGGATTGTTTTTGTTTTTTCTTGCAAGTATTTCAATAATACGTTCTATTTCTAAATCTCTACCTATTACTTTGTCTACTTCATTGTTTATAACAAGTTCATTTAAGTTTGTTCCTAGTTCAGTTAAAATGTTGTTTTCGCTTTTTGTTAGTTCTTTTACAAAGTCTTTATATAATAAATTTATGTCTTTTGATAATGTTTGTAAAATAGTGTATGCTTTTGAGTTTTTTTCATCTAGTATTGATAATGTTAAATTAATTGGTGTTATTTCACTTGAATTTTCTTTATTTGTTACAAAGGCATTGTCAATTATTTTTTTTGTCGTTAGTGTGTAGTAATTGTTACTTGTATTTGCATTACTTTTTTTTATTAATTTTTCTGCTTCATTGTATGTTATATTGTGTTTAGTAAATATTTGCTTTGCTTTTGTTTCTATTTTTAGTAGCGATAATAATAAGTGTTCACTTGAGACAAATTCATTTTTAAATCTTTTTGCTTCTATTTCGCTGTTTTTTAGTATTTTGATAATGTCTTCTGTGTAGTTCATTATTCCTCCCTTAATTATATATGTTATATTGTGTTTATATATTAATTTTTATTCAGTTGTTATAAAATTTAATAAAAATTTTAGCAAAAAAAAAGACTTTTTAAATTTGTCTTTTTAAATTTTATATCAATACTGATATGAATATTATTATAACAATAACTACAAAAAGTTCTAAAAGTAATTTCCAACTTTTCTTTAGCCATTCTACATATGGTATATCTAAATATGTTAGGCCAAGAATTAGTAAAGTACTTGTTGGAGCAATTAACATAGTTAATCCGTAGAATGATTGTGTTATTATCGCTAATGAATTTATTGCTTCTGTTGCTGGGAATGTTCCTGCAATTAATGGTATTGATGATTGTGCTAAATATATCATGTCAACGTTTAATACTGAACCTATTATTGTAATAAATGATGTTAAGAAAATATTAAAGTTGTCTGATAAATTTATTATGTAATCTGTAATTGTTATATAGAATGGATGGTAAGCTGTCATTATTATAATCATCATACTAAATGATACTAATAATGCAGGTTTTAACATCTTTTTTAGTCCATTTAACATGTTATCTATTATTTCACTTAATTTTTGTTTATAAGTAAATCCTATTATAATTGCTGCAGCAAATATTATCATTGAAATTTCTAGATATGTCCAACTACCAAATCCTTCTAAGTATCCAAGTAAATTAGCTACTAATGCGTATTCTCCTATTGTCCAGTCTGTAATTGTTTCGTGTAATTTACTAAAGAATTCTACACCAAATATATCTGTCCAAGGTGTTGGCGCTAAAACTAATAGTATAAATATTATTGAAAATATTACACAAATTGGCCAACTTGCTTTTTTTACTTGCTTCTTTTCTCCAATAAATGGAATTTCTTCTTCTGAATCTAGTTTTGTTTTTTTTGCTTTTTTTGCATAATTTAATGTAAACATTATGTATATTACATATCCAATGACAAGTAATGCTACTTTTGTTAATAAATCATTATCAAATCCTGTGATTCCTATAACTTGATTTATGTATCCGTTGATGTAAATGCTATAAGTGCTTCCAATCATACCAATAAACATAGGTATAATTGTAATTAAAAATGCAGTTATTTTGTCATATCCCATTAATAATACTATTGCGACTAGTGCAGGTAAGAATACAAACATCATTAAGTTTAATCCTAGTATACTAGATAGTGCAGTTAGTATTAATGTAATTATAACGATAAACAATTGTTCTTTTCCTTTTAAACGTTTTACTAACTTTTCTAATATATTTCTGTATTTTCCTGTATTTTCTAATACTCCATATAATGTTCCTACAGTTAAAATGAATATTATTGTTTGTATAAAGTATTGAAATGATAGGAAAGGATAACTTAGTATGTCAAATATACCTACTGGCATAGTTCCCAAATCAATTACAGTTGATCCACTGTAATAACTTGCTGGGATGATCCAACTCAATACCATAATTATTAGTGCTAAAATTCCTATAATTTTAAGCAATCCGTTTTTCTTCATATTTACCTCCCATTTAATTATACAATATTTTGTTTCTTACTTACAAGTTTTATTCAATTAAGTTCTAGTTTTTTTCTTTCATGTGTGGGAATAATATTACTTCTCTTATTGTTTCTGACCCTGTTAGTAGCATTACAAATCTGTCAATTCCCATGCCCATACCACCTGTAGGTGCAAGTCCAAATTCTAGTGCTTCTACATAATCTTCGTCCATGTCGTTAGCTTCTTCATTTCCTAGATTTTGTTCTTTAACTTGTGCTTCAAATCTTTCTCTTTGGTCTATTGGATCATTTAGTTCTGTAAATGCATTTGCATATTCTGAACCACAAATAAATAATTCAAATCTTTCGGTAAATCTAGGGTCTTCTTTACTTTTTTTGGCTAATGGACTTATTTCAATTGGGTAACTGTACACAAATGTTGGATTTGTTATTTTTTCTTCACAGTATTTTTCAAAAAATGCTTCAATTATGTGCCCATATCCAAAATGTGGTTCTATTTCAATTTCGTGTTTTTTTGCAAGTTCTTTAGCTTCTTCTAATGTGTAGTTTTCTTCAAAGTTTATTCCGGTTTGTTCTTTTATAAGTTCTGTCATTTTTATACGTCTAAATGGTTTTTCAAAGTTTAATTCATTATTTTTGTATAAAATTATTAATGTCCCCAATACTTTATTCATTGTGTATTTTATTAAATTTTCAGTAAGTTCCATCATTCCTTCTAAGTCAGAATATGCTTTGTATACTTCTAATGTAGTAAATTCTGGATTGTGGTTTCTATCCATACCTTCGTTTCTGAAAAGTCTACCTATTTCGTATACTGCGTCCATGCCTCCTACAATTAATCTTTTTAAGTGTAATTCTGTTGCAATTCTTAAGTACATATCTATGTTTAGTGTGTTATGGTGTGTTATGAATGGTCTTGCAGTTGCTCCCCCACGAATTGTTCCTAAAATTGGTGTTTCAACTTCTGTGTAGCCTAAATTGTCTAAATATTCTTGAATACTTCTTATTATTTTTGGCCTTGTAAATGCTATTTTTCTAGCGTCTTCATTCATGATTAGGTCAACATATCTTCTTCTAAAACGTTCTTCAACGTCTTGCAAACCATGATATTTTTCTGGAAGTGGTCTTAGCGATTTTGTTAAGTGTGTGTATTCTTTTGCTTCTATGCTTAATTCTCCAGTGTGAGTTTTCATTACTTTTCCTTTTATACCTACTATATCACCTATATCATTTTTTTGGAAAATGTAATACATGTCTTCGCCAATATTATCAATTTTGACGTATATTTGTATTTGGCCAAATTTATCTTGGATGTGCATAAATCCTGCTTTTCCTTTTACTCTTTTTGTCATTATTCTTCCAGCTATTTGTGCGGTAATGTTCATTTCTTCTAATTCTTCTTTTGTGTAGCTGTCATATTTTTCTTTTAGTTCTTTTGAATTTGTTGTTACTTCGTATCTTTGGCCAAATGGATCAATTCCTCTTTCTTCAAATTCTTTCATTTTTTCTCGTCTTACAATTTCTTGATCTGTTAATTCTTTCATTTTATTCCTCCTTTAAATAAAAAAATTAATGACAAAAGGGCGTTTTACCGCGGTACCACCTTTTTTATCATTAATTGATATCTCTTTTTGATAACGGATTAAATCCGGACAGTCATGTCATTTCAAAGGTTTTATTCGTATTGTACTTTCTATTGGCTTCCATCGTTCCAACTTTCTATAAGTAGTTTACAATATTACTCGTCCTTCTCTTCAATTTGTGTTTATTATAGTACACAACTAGCTCAATTGTCAATATTTAGTAGCCTCTTGTTCCCACTAAACTCTCATCATTTTTTATTAATTCGTCAACGTCTATGACTTCAAAATCTGTTTTATTCTTTCTTATAATAATTTTTTCAATTCCAGCATTTATGATAAATCTTTTACAAAGTGCACATGGTCTAGCATCTTTTACATATTCATTGGTGTCATTTTCAATTCCTACTAAATATATTGTTGAACCTATCATGTCTTTTCTTGCAGCACTAATTATTGCATTTTGTTCGGCATGTACGCTTCTGCATAGTTCATATCTTTCTCCTCTGGGAACTTTTAACTCTTGTCTAATGCAATAGTTTTCATCACAACAGTTTTTTCTGCCTCTTGGGGCTCCTGCGTAACCTGTTGATATTATTTCGTCATTTTTGACGATTATTGCACCGAATTTTCGTCTTAAACAAGTTCCTCTTTCGCTTACTGATTCGGCAATATCTAAATAATAATTATCTTTTCCTATTCTATTCATTTTATCTCCTCCATATATTCTTTAATTATTTTTATAAATTCTTCTTCAGTTTTTGATTTCATTATTTTTAATTTTATTTCCTTGTTGTTTGTAAGTCCTTTAATATACCATAGTGCATGTGATCTTATTTCTAATAATGCTTGCTTTTCGTTAGTATTTTGTTTCAATAAATTGTAATGTTTGATTATCATTTCTAGTTTTTCTTGGCTACTGGGCTTTGAAATTATGTTATTGTGTTCTATATATTCAACGCATTCTTTTATGATCCATGGATTTCCTAGTGTGGCTCTTCCTATCATAACTGCGTCGCATTTTGTTTCTTCTAACATTCTTTTTGCATCATAAATAGTTTTTATGTCTCCGTTTCCAATTATTGGTATTTGTACATTTTCTTTTATTTGTTTTATAATGTTCCAATCAGCTTTCCCAGTATAGCCTTGACTCCTTGTTCTGGCGTGAATGCAAATTGCTTTTGCACCTGCTTTTTCACACATTTTTGCCACTTCTATTGCGTTTATATGGTCATTATCCCAGCCGCTTCGTATTTTTACTGTAATTGGTGTATTAGTGTTTTTTACAACTTCGGATACTATTTCAAAAATTTTTTGTGGATTTTTTAATAGTGCACTTCCGGCTTGGCTTTTTAAAGCTATTTTTGGAACAGGGCATCCCATATTTATATCAATTATGTCTGGTTTTATGTTTTTTTCTATGTATTTTGCACTTTCTACAAATGTTTTAGTGTCGTTTCCAAAAATTTGAATTGCAATTGGTCGTTCGTTTTCATTAATTTGTAGTAAATCTAATGTTTTCTTGCTATTGTACTTGATACCCATTGTACTTATCATTTCTGAATAAATTAATCCAGCCCCCATTTCTTTTATTATTGTTCTATAACTTTTGTTAGATACTCCTGCCATTGGGGCAAATACAATTTGATTATTAATTGTTACGTTTCCTATTTTCCACTTCATGTTTTTATTATATCTAATAATTATGAAAAATTAAATATTGAAGTTTTATTTATATAAAAAAAGCAATATTTTTCATATTGCTTTTTTGTTTTTTAATTTTCAATTGGATTAAATTTTAGTGTACATGTTCCGCTTTTTGATACATTATCAATAGTAAATAAACTTCCGCTTACACTTCCTACTAGACCATTATCACATTCTATTTTTGGATTAGTTGTTGTATATCCTTCGTTACTATTAAATGTGAATGATACTCGATTTCCTGCTTCTACTGTTTTTGTATCTTCAATTGGTGTTCCATTTACTATTTTTAATGTTACTGTATATTTGTTTGATTTAAAGTCGACAGTACAAGTTGAATTTTTTGTTACGTTGCTAACTGTTAATGTGTTTGTATTAGTGTCATAAGTTGCTGTTTGTCCATCTGAACATGATACTTTGTTATATACGTAATCAGAACCTGGTGTTATTACTGTTGTTATTGTATCTCCGTGTTTGGCAGTTTTAGTTTCTTCTGAAATTGAACCATTATTTGCTGTAAATTTAATAGTGTATTCGCCAATTGAATATGTTACTTCACAAACTGAATTTTTTGTTACATTGCTAACTGTTAATGTAGAATTTTCTTCATTCCATTCGGCAGTTGCGTTGTTAGTACATTCAACTTTTTCAAAATTATAGCCTTCTGTTGGTGTTATATTATATGTTATACTTTCGCCTCTTTTTACTTTTCTGTCTTTTAATGCTTCTAGTTCGTTGACAACACCATTGTTTGCTTTTATTTCAACTTCAAAATAGTTTGATACAAAGTATAATACGCATGTTGCATCGCTGTTTTTTTCTGGAACTGAGAATTGCCATAAATCGTTATCCCAAATTCCTTTAACATTATTTGTGCAGTCATATTTTTCAAATGAATACATTGCTAATGTTTCTTCTTCGTTAGTTGTATCATTATTATCTTCATTATCATCAGTTGTGTTTTCATCATTTTCATTAACTGGCATCTCGCTTACCTCAACACCATCTAAATAGTATTTATATTCAATTTTGTAATCTTTTTCATTATCACTTGGATCTTTTTCCTTTTTACTCTCTAAATATCCAACAATTCCTAATGCTGTACAAGCAACTATTAATATTGATATAATAACTATCATTAATTTTCTCATTCTTTTTTCCTCCAATATTTTATAATATAATTCTAATATTATATGAATATTTTGTCAAGAATTATACTTATTTTCTATTGCTTTATGTGATTTTGTTTGACTTTTAACGCATTATTTTATATAATCATAATCGGTACATTTTGAAATGGAGTTATATTGCTGTGGGAAGGCGTATATAATGAAGTTAAGAAGGAGATAAAATGAAAACATTTATGTTAAGAAAAGAGGATGTTGTTACTAAATGGTATTTAATCGATGCTGAGGGTAAAACATTAGGTAGTGTTGCTACTAAAGCTGCTCATATTTTGCGTGGTAAGCATAAAGTGACATATACACCTCATATTAATTGTGGAGATGCTGTTATCATTATTAATGCATCTAAAGTTAATTTGACTGGTGATAAGTTAAATAAAAAAATCTATTATAATCATAGTGGGTATCCAGGTGGTTTAAGAGAAAGAACTGCTAAAGAAATGAAAGAAAAATATCCAGTAGAAATGGTTGAAAGGGCTGTTAAAGGTATGTTGCCTAAAGGTCCATTGGGTAGAGATATGTTTAGAAAGTTATATGTATTTGAAGGCGCTGAACATAATCACGAAGCTCAAAAACCTGAAAAGATAGAATTGTAGGAGGAATAGAATGGCAGAAAGTAAAATTTGGAAAGCTACAGGTAGAAGAAAAAGAAGTATAGCTCAAGTGTCAATGTCTTATGGTAAAGGTTCTATAACTGTTAATGGTGAAGATGTAAATTCTTATATGCCTTATGAGACATTGGTTATGGATTTAAAGCAACCTTTAGTTTTAACAGAAAATGATGGTAAATTTGATATTTCAGTTAAAGTTAAAGGTGGAGGATTCAATGGTCAAACGGGGGCAATTAGGTTAGGCATTGCTCGTTGCTTGTTACAAATTGATCCAAATAATAGGACTGTACTTAAAGAAACTGGTATGATTACTAGAGATTCTAGAATTAAGGAACGTAAAAAGTATGGTTTGAAGAAAGCTAGAAGAGCTCCACAATTTAGTAAGAGATAAGATTTGTAAACTCTGTATTTACAGAGTTTTTTTGTGGTTGAATTTATTGTGAAAATGCTAGAACATATTGTTTTAGTATGTTATACTTAAATGGTAAGGTGATAATGTGGCAAAAAAAGTTTTTAAATCAATTTCTGAACAAGTTGAAATTTTGAGAGAAAAAGGATTAGTTATAGAAGATGAGGAATATGCTAAGTCAGTTTTACTTAGAGAAAATTATTTTTTTCTTATGGGTTATAGGCATTCTTTTTTAAAACAGGATGCTAGTCGAAAATTTATTGATGGGACATCTTTTAATGAACTTTATGCTTTATTTTTGTTTGATAGAGCTTTTAGAAATATTATTTTTAAGAATTTATTGATTGTTGAAAATAATTATAAGTCTATTTTCAGTTATGTTTTAAGTAGTAATTATGGCTACAGAGAAAAAGATTATTTAAATGTTTCTAACTTTGATCAATCAGAAGATAAAAAAGGACAAGTAAATGATTTGATAAGAAAATTAAAAAGACAGTATAGAGTTAATGGGAAACAACATGGGGCTACAAGTCATTATATGACTAATTATGGGTATATTCCTTTATGGATTGGAATAAAAGTTATTAGTTTTGGATTGATGAGTGAATTATTTAGTATACTTAAAGAAGAAGATGCTGACAGAATCGCAAAAATTTATAATGTGGATGTTGAAAGTTTAAAAATATTTTTATCAATTTTAGCAAATTATAGAAATTTGTGCGCACATGAGGATATATTATTCGATCATTTTACGCAAAGAATGATACCTGATAATAAATATCATCATATTCTTAATATTAATAAAATTGATGGGGAGTATGTTTGTGGTAAGAATGATATATTTGCTTTAATTCTTATACTTAAGTATTTGTTAACTCAAGCAGATTTTAAAATGATGATGAATGAGATTAATTATGAAATTGATAGATTGAAAGGTAGACTTGTTCATATTGATATAGAAAAAATTTATGAAAAAATGGGATTTCCATTAAATTATAAAGATATAATGTATTTAGAATAGAAAGGTGTGATTGTTTTGAGAAAAAAAATTGTATATTTGAGTTCTATTGTTTTGAGCTTATTTGTAGGGGCAGGATTCATGTATGGCGTATTTTATTTTTTTCCAAATATTATTGTTGAAAAAGTAACTGAAAATAAAGTAATGGTCACTGATGAGGGAATAAGTGCAGGCGTTAACAATGTATATAATGCAGTGGTTGTCGTCGAAAGTTTAGTTAGAAACTCTGTGATTTCAATAGGCACTGGTTTTGTTTATAAAACGGATGGGGATAATGCTTATGTTATGACGAATCATCATGTTATTCTAGATGCAGAAAGTGTTCAGTTAACTTTTACAAATGGAGATGTCATTACTGCTGATATAGTTGGCTCTGACGAATATGCTGATATTGCTGTTTTAAAAGTCGATAGGAAGTATATATTAAAGGTTGCAACTTTGGGGAGTAGCGAAGACATGGAACTTGGGGATACAGTTTTTACAATAGGAACCCCTTTAAGTAAAGATTATGCGGGGACAGTTACTCGTGGAATTATAAGTGGAAAAGATAGAATGGTTAGTGTTTCAATTTCAGGTTATTCTAGCGATTGGATAATGAATGTTATGCAAACTGACGCTGCAATAAATCCTGGGAATAGTGGAGGTCCTTTATGTGATGTAAGTGGTAGTGTTATTGGTATTAATTCATTAAAAGTAGTTGAAGATGAGATTGAGGGATTAGGTTTTTCAATTCCAATAGAAGATGCTATTGATATTGCGTCACATATTGAATCTGGGGCAAAGATTATAAGACCTTATTTTGGAATCTCTATGTTGGATTTATCTGCTAGTTATGATTTGATGCTAGCCGGGATACGTGTTGATGGAAATGTAGAAAACGGAGTTGTTGTTTATCAAGTTGAAAAGGATAGTCCTGCTTCATTGGCGGGGTTATCTACTGGTGATATTATAATTGAAATTGATGGAAATGAAACTGGGAATATTGCTGAATTTAGATATAATTTATATAAATATGAGCCGGGGGAAACTGTTGAAGTTATGTATTATAGAGACGGGAAATACAATACAGTTGATGTTAAACTGGATAAAAATAAGTAAAACACATTTTAGGTTATTTAATTGATAAATTATATTTAAAAGTATATAATTTATTTAGGAGTGTTATTATGAAAAAATGTGCGTTTGTTTATAACCCTGAAAGTGGTAAAACAAATAGTAAAAAGGATATTGATAAAATAATAGATTTATTAGAAATTAATGGTTACGAGACTTTACTATGCCCTACGAAATATAAAGGCCATGCAGTTAAGATTGTTGAAGAGTTAAATGATGTGGATTTACTTATTAGTTGTGGTGGAGATGGAACTTTGAATGAGGTTGTTACTGGTAATTTTCTTCGTAGTAAAAAATTAACGCTTGGGCATTTACCTACTGGTACTACTAATGATGTTGGTACAATGTATGGATATACAAAAAATTTGATTACAAATTTACAGTTGTTACTTAAGGGATCTATTAAAAATATTGATGTTTGTTTGGTAAATAATCAACCATTTGTTTATGTGGCATGTATTGGAAATTATGTTGATATTGCTTATAATACACCTAGAGATTTGAAAAAAAAATTTGGTCGAATGGGGTATATTATAAATGCTATTAATGAGCTTAAACGTGATATAAAAAAATATAAATTAACCTATGAAGTGGATGGTAAAAGTTACTCTGGTGAGTATTCGTTTGTTTTTATTTCTAATACGAGTAGAATAGGTGGATTTAATAATATATATGATGATGTAAAACTTGATGATAATATGTTTGAAGTTGTATTGATAGATGTCTTTAATAAGGCTCAGCTTGCAATGACTATGACTTCTGTTTTAACGTCTGATATTAATAAAGTAAAGGGTGTTACTTATTTTAAAACTAATAATCTTTCTATTACTTTTGATGAAATACCAACTGAATCATGGTGCATAGATGGTGAAGAAATGAAACATAATGAAAAAACTTTTAAATTTGGTATAAATAAGGAAATAAATATGTTAGTACCAAAAAAGAATATAGTAAAGTTGTTTAAAAATATTGAAGAAGTTGATCAATTAAGATGAAATGGGTTTTTATTGTAAATAAAGCAGCTGGGAATTGTAAATATAAAAAGATTGCTTCTAATATTATAAAGTATTGTAATAATAAAGACATAGATTTTGTTATTCATTATACTAGATGCGCTGGAGAAGCTACGGCAATTTCTTTGAAGTACAAAAAAGAAAAGAATATTATTTTTGCAGTTGGTGGAGATGGGACTGTCAATGAAGTTTTAAATGGCATTGTTAATACTAAAAATATCTTGGGCGTGTTGCCTGTAGGAAGTGGCAATGATTTTTATAAAACTTTGAAGTTAAATCCTGATGGTATGATTAAATGTGATATCGGCAAAATAAATGATATGTATTTTTTGAATACCGTTTGTTTTGGTGTTGATGCTGATGTGGCTAATAACATTGACTTGATGAAGATGAAGGGTATTCCTACTAGTAGGCTTTATGTTGCAAGTATTATACATACGTTGTTAAAATTTAAATTTAAAAGATTAAATTTTAAGGTAAATGATGTGAATATGAGTGGTGAATTTACTACTTTGGTTATTTGTAATGGTAAATTTTATGGCAATGGTTTTAAGGTTTCACCAAATGCTAAAGTTGATGATGGCTTTTTTGATGTTTATTATGTGGACAAACTACCTAAGGTTAAATTAGTAAATTTACTTATGAAATTAAAAAATGGACTTCACGAAAATTCTCCGTACGTGCATAAAATGAGAGTTAATAATATCGTTGTTAAAACTGATAGGAATGTGGTTGCTAATGTTGATGGTGAAAAATATTTAAATAATGAATTTAAAATTAAGATTATTAAAAAATTTATTCTCGTATATAATAATAAATCGTTAATTAAGGATTTATTGAAATGATGTTTTATGATGTTAGAAAAATGTTATTTTCTTTACAGGAAATGAATGTAATTTGTTATTATGAAAAAGTTGTTCCAAATTTAAATAATGTTATTGGTGTTAGAGTTCCTAAATTAAGAAAAATTGCTAAGGCTATTGTTAAAGAAAATTACATTGAATACTTAAAATTTGATGAAGATTTGTATTTTGAAGAGTTAATTATTCAAGGTATGATTATAGGTTTATTAAATTTAGATGAAGCAAATTTAAAAAAATATGTTGATTTTTATTTGAATAAAATTTCTAACTGGGCATTATGTGACGTTTTTGTTGGTAATTTGAAATGTCTAAAAAAATATAAGATTGATTTATTTGATTATTTTTTAAATATGTTACCTGATTATAATGAGTTTAAAAAACGATTTGTTTTTGTGGTATTTTTGACTTATTATGTTGATGAAAAGTATGTTGATAAACTAATTTCTGCTGTTTCTGTGGATAAAGATGACAGATATTATGTTGTTATGGCTAAAGCTTGGCTGATGTCAGTCATATACTTTAAATTTAAAAGTAAGGTCGTGAAAGAGTTATCTAATCATTCTTTGGACTTTAATACACATAATAAAACTATTCAAAAAATAACTGAATCTTTGAAGTGCACTGATTTTGAAAAAAATGTTTTAAAAAGTATGAAAGTAAAATTATAATGATTTTTGATTGCAAAATTTTATTAATTGTTTTTCAATAATTGCATTTTGGTATTTAATTTAAATGCTATTTTTTTGTATTGTTTTTTTGATTATTTTTATTGTCTAGTTATAATGGTTTTATGAATAAAAAAATTTTTACTGTAAAAGGGTATCTTTTGGATGATGAACAAATGAAAATAGTTAAAAGTAATGCTAAAAATATATTGGTAATAGCTGGTGCAGGTAGTGGAAAAAGTTTGACTATTGTTGGTAAAATTAAATATTTAATTGAAGTAAAAAGGTTAAGAGAAGAAGAAATTTTGTGTATTTCTTTTACTAATGATTCTTGTAATTCTTTAAAATCAAGTATTTTAAAAGAATTGGGATGTAATGTTGATGTTTTAACGTTTCATAAATTGGCTTTAAATATTTTGAAAGATAATAATTTAAATTATTTTGTAGCAGAAAGTAACTTGCTTGATTTTCTTGTAAATGAGTTTATTAATTATGTTTTTGTTGATGATCATTTTTATAAAAATATTGTTTTAAAATATTTTGGTGTTAGTTTATTGTTTAGAAATGTTAATGCTTTATATAAAAGTTTATTAGTTACAAGGAAAAAAGATGTTGATATGTTAATTAATAAAATTTGCACTTTTATTAGGCTGTTTAAGTCAAGTGGAAAAGATTATGAGCATTTAAACAAAATTTTTAATAAGGAAAAAAATAAGTACTTTAATAGGAATAATGTCTTTTTTTTGATTTTAGTTGTTAAATTAATGTATGAATATGAACTTGAGTTATCTTCAGCTGGTAAGGTTGATTTTGATGACATGATAAGAAATGCGGCCAAAATAGTAAATACAACTGGTAAAGGTTATAAGTACAAGTATGTGATTATTGATGAGTTTCAAGATACTAGTTTTGCTAGATATAATTTGATTAAAAGTTTGCTAAATAAAACAAATGCTAATTTTATGGCGGTAGGAGACGATTATCAATCTATTTATAGATTTTCAGGATGTGAACTTGGATTGTTTTTAAATTTTAATAAGTTTTTTGATGATTGTAAAGTTTATAAAATCCAAACAACTTATAGGAATAGTTTGGATTTAATCAAAATTTGTGAAAAGTTCATTAAAGTAAATCATGACCAGTTAGATAAAAAGTTAAGATCAAATATAAATTTATGTAAGCCAATAAAGATAATTTATTATATTGATCAAAAAAAAATGTTTTTTAATTTGATTAAGTATTTATATAATTTGGGTGTACGAAATATTATGGTTTTAGGTAGAAATAATAATAATCTATATGATGTTTTTAGTGATGCTTTTTTTATTGATGGTGAAAATTTTTTGTCTTTAGTTGGTTTTGATGATTTAAAGATAAGATATCTGACTGTTCATAAATCAAAAGGTTTGGAAGAAGAGTGCGTTATTGTTGTTTCTTTAATTGATGATGTGTGGGGTTTTCCTAATAAGAAAAAAAATGAAAGAATTTTTAATTATGTTGTACTTGGTAAAGAAAGATGCCCTTATTCTGAAGAGCGTAGACTTTTTTATGTTGCTTTAACGAGAACAAAATCTTATGTTTATTTGTTAGTTGATAAAAGAAATCCTTCTATTTTTGTAAAAGAGATAATAAAAGAGAATTTTCAAAACATTGAAATTATAAATATCTAAGGTTTAAAAAGTAAGTTTTTAGCATAATAATGTTGAAAGTGTAAATAAGTGTAAAGAAAAAAGATGTTTCCATCTTAAAATTCTTTTGTTAGTTCACCCATTTGACTTGTTGGTATAAATCCTGGCTCAGCCATTATTACATCTGGTATTCTATTTACTATTGTCGCGCAGGTTAATTCAACTGTTTGTGGTTTAGCAATTGTTAAATTTGTAGTTGGTTCACCAATAACTTCCCAGTTGTTACAATCGTAATCTTCTTCTGAATATACTTTTCCAATACATTCTGTTTCTAATGTTATGCCTTCTTCGGTTGTCGTTGTTACAATTGCTCGCATTCCTGTGCAGTTTCCAGTTTTAATAGTCATGTTTAAGGTATTTGATGTTATATCGTGTTCGCAAAATGTTGGTATGCATTTTTGTGTTTGACCAGTTATTGTTAATCCTAATTTGTCACATAACCATCCATTTACATTCCACATATAACTTGGTAAGAATTCTCCATTTTCAATTAGTTTTTGTCTTTCTTCATTTGATATATTATCTGCGGCAGCAATTTCTTTTTCAAAATCTTCTTTTGTTAATCCAGCCCCGTGTGCTTTTGCAAGTGCAATTCCATAATCTTCTACATTATATGAACTGCTTCCTTTAATAGTTGTTATTTTTTGACTTGCTCCTACAAGAGTTGTTATTAAATTTCCCCAAAAGGCATCTTGATATCCGCTTCCTGTAATTGTGCAGTTGTTTTCTTTTGCTAATTTGTCTATTTCCATAGTTAGTTTAGGGGAAGAGTTAAATGGGTAAAATGCTTCTTCACAGGTTGTAATAGCATTTATACCTAATTTTGCACATAGTAATAAAGCATCTTTGCAGTCGTTCATTAAACTCATCGTTGTAATAATACAAATATCTGGATTTGCTTCTTTTAATAATGTTTCTGCTTCAGTAACATTTTTTACTATTGTTCCGGTTTTATCACATCCAATTATTTCTGAAATGTCTTTTCCAATTACGTCTGGATTAATATCTATTGCACCTACTATTGTTCCGCCGTTTTCTAAAATGTAGCGCATTATGTAAACTGACATTTTTCCACATCCGTATTGTACTACTTTAATGTTTTTCATTTTATACCTTCCTTTCTTATATTTTTATTATAGCATTTATAAGTATTTTTATTTATTTTTACTTTGTTTGTTTACATTTTTTTACTAATTATAGTGGTTATAAATATCACATTTATTTATTTTTCATACATTATTATAGAGGTGAAATGCATGAATGATAGGGCTTTAACCGGAATCGTTATTGACGCTGGACATGGAGGTGTAGATGGCGGTGCTTCTGGGAATGGTATTATAGAAAAGGATTTGAATTTATTAATTAGTACTTATATGTATGACCGTTTTAGAGAATTGGGTGTTCCAGTTAAAATGACTAGAACTACGGATGAAACTTTAGATTCAACTGAAAGGGTGAATAGAATTCTTGATGCTTATGGGAATGGAAAAGATGTTATAGTAATTTCTAATCACATAAATGCAGGAGGTGGCGATAGTCATTGTGTAACGAATGTATAACAATTAAAGCCAAAATAAATAGAAAGAAATGAGGAAATAGTTATGAACATTAGTTACACTAGAATAGGTGATTATTTATTACCAGATTTAAAATTAGAAGATAAAGAAAGATTTAATATAGGAAAGTATGGATTGCTTAAGTTAGAGTATTTAAAGAAGAATAAAAGAGGTTTATATACTGAACTACTTATGAAAGATAAGTTGAATGAGTATTTGCATGATATTAATATTATTGCTAATAGTAAAATAAATAATTTAATTTTATTACTTACTGAAAAAGAAAATATTGATGAAAATTTAAAACAAAATGATCAAATTTTATGGATAGGTAAGATGATTAATATAAAAAATATTGCTGAAGAAATCGTTTTAAATGAATTAATTTATGGAGAATCATTATGATAAGTGGAAAAAAAGATATAACTGAAGAAGAGTTTGAAGAAATTTTATTACCATTTTTTAATAATTATAGTGAGTATATTATTAAATTTTTAATGCCAGATGCTATTGCATTTTATATTGCTAATGGATATTTTAGACATTGTTTATCAGAGTGTTCGCTTATAAATCATATAAATTCTGCTGCTGATGTGTTTAATGTAAGATGTAAAAAAGAAGAATTACTGCCAATAGTAAAAGAAATTTTAAGGGTAAAATATAACTTAATTATTTCAAAAACTAGTCCATTAGAATTAAAAAAACTAATTTAAAAATATAAGATTTTATTTAAAATGTTTATTAAATAGAGTCTTTTTTTGATGGAAAATAGTTTAAAATAATTTAAAAAATTTTTAGTGAGTTTTTCAGTTTAGTAAAATCTTGTCTTAGCCAGCACTGCAAATGTACTCCTTTCATTTGCAAAATTATGGGAAAATCCCAAACCCTATAAATTTTACACAAAAAATATTTTTTCGACAAATTAATAAAACTATATTTACTTTTGTTCCACAAAATGTTATAATGTAGGTACAAAAGTAAAAGTGGTGATGATATGAATAATGAAGAAAAATTAATTGAATTTTTAAAAAATAATCATGGTTATATTTCAACGTCAGAATTATTAGAACTTAAAATATATAAACCTCAAATTCGATTTTATATTAATAAAGGTATAATCGAAAGAGTATGTCATGGTTTATATATGGATACTGGACTATTAAAAGATGAGTATTATATTTTACAAAAAAATTATCCAAGTGCTATTTTTTCATATAATACAGCACTACATATTTTAAATCTTACAAATAAAACACCATCAGAAATTGATATAACAGTTCCTAGAGATAAAAGAGTAAGAGGAAATTATAATGTCCATCGTGTATCCGATAATTATTATGAAATTGGCATTATTGAAGCAACAAGTCCATTTGGTAATCCAGTTAAAGTATATAATGCTGAAAGATGCATTTGTGATATGTTAAGGTCTGAAAAAGAGTTTGATCTAGAACTTCAAAATAGAGTATTAGATTATTACTTTAATAGTAAAGATAAAAATATTGATTTATTATTAGAGTATTCAAAAATATTTAATATCTATGAAAAAGTTAATACAATTGTAGAGGTTATGATGAAATGGTAGATATAACTGACATAAAAAGATTAGCAAAAGAAATAGAGAATAAATATGACCTTAATTATTATGAAATATTACAGAGATATATGTTTGAAAGAGTACTAGAAAGAATATCTGTATCTAAATATCAAGATAATTTTATTTTAAAAGGTGGATTATTATTATCTGCTATGTTTGGTATCGATAATAGAATGACTAAAGATATGGATGCTACTATTACAGGTATAGATGTATCAAAAGTTAAAATGTTAAAAGTACTAAATGAAATATTAAGCATTAATTTAAAAGATGGCGTTAAGTTTGATGTGATAGATATAACTGATATTAGAGAAGATGATGAGTATGGTGGAAATAAATATCATATTGTAGGGAAATTACAAAGTTTAAAGGTTAATTTAGAAATTGATATATCTACTGGTGATAAAGTTACACCAAGAGAATTAAAATATAAATATCCTTTAATATTTGAAGATAGAACAATAATGATAAGCAGTTATAATATTGAAACAATATTTGCTGAAAAAATTGAAACAGTATTAAGACGTGGTGTATTTAATAGTAGAATGAAAGATTTTTATGATATATATTATTTCTTAACAAAACTAAGAAAAGAGATAGATATAAATGTTTTAAAAGAGGCCGTGGATAATACCTTCACTAAAAGAGATTCATTTGAATATTTAAATGACTATGAACAAATTATAGATTCTATAATTGGTAATGAAAGATTAGAAAGACTATGGAATATTTATAGCAACAAGTATAAATACGCTAATGGTATAGATATTAATGAAATATTAAACTTATTAAAAGATATAATCAAAGAATTAAATTTAGAAGTTGTTGTAGTATAGTGATATGCCATAACTGTCACATATTAAAGCACATATTATTAGTTTTATAAGGAGAGGGTTAGAATGGCAAATAAGAATAAAAATTTACAAAATGCAAAGAAAATAAAAGATGATGAATTTTATACTAGATATGAAGATATTGAGAACGAAGTTTTACATTACAAATCTCATTTTGATAATAAGACTGTTTTTTGTAATTGTGATGACCCGTTTGAATCTAATTTTTGTAAGTTTTTCTTAAAGAATTTTAATGTATTAAACCTAAAGAGATTAATATGTACATCATATTATTCATCTAAAATCATTTCAAAAGAATTAAAATTCTTAAAAGATGATGAAAAAATATCTAGGACTAAAGGATATGTTTTAGATATTGAAAAATTTACTGATACAAATGATATAATATCAGATGATATAATTTATGATTTGTTGAAAAAACCAGATAGCATAAAGAAATTAAATGGAAATGGTGATTTTCAAAGTGATGAATGTATAAGTTATATGAAAGAGTCAGATATTATTGTAACAAATCCACCTTTTTCGTTGTTTAGAGAATTTGTTTCAATCATAATGCAATTTCAAAAGAAATTTTTAATAGTTGGAAATCAAAATGCATTAACATATAAAGAAATATTTCCTTTAATTAAAGATGATAAAGTGTGGACTGGATATCAATTTGGAGAAATGAAATTTAGAGTTCCAAAATCTTCAAAACCCAGAGTAACAAGGTATTGGGTTGATGAAACGGGGCAAAAATGGAGAAGTTTGGGAAATGCAATGTGGCTTACAAACATTGATAGCGAAAGAAGACATAGAAAATTAGAACTAACAAAGAAATATAATCCAGAAGATTATCCTAAATATGATAATTTTGATGCAATTAACGTAAAAACAATTAATGATATACCTTGTGATTATTTTGGGATTATGGGTGTACCTATAACTATTGTTAATAGATATAATAGCGAGCAATTTGAAATTGTTGGAGAGGCTAATCACGGTTCTGATAATGAATACGATCTATTTAAGCCACTATTAAACGGAAAAGAATTATATAAAAAAATTTTAATTAGAAGAAGATGTAGAGAAATGAAAGAAAAAGAATTTGTAATTTTAGATTTATTTAGTGGTGCTGGTGGTTTTTCCTATGGGATGGAAAAAAACAAACATTTTAAAACAGCGATTGCACTTGATATAAATGAAGTTGCTTTAAAAACTTTTAAACACAATATGCCTGCAACGACAACTATTATTGGCGATATCACTGATGAGGAAACAAAGAAAAAAATCATTAAATTGAGTAAAGAAAAGAATGTTAATATGATTATAGGTGGACCACCTTGTCAAGGCTTTTCATTGAAAGGGAAAAAATTAGGATTAAATGATCCGAGGAACTTTTTATTTAATGAATATTTGAATATTGTTGAAGCTGTTAAACCAGAAGTATTTGTAATAGAAAATGTTAAAGCATTGTTATCAACTTCTTCAGGATGGTTTAAAGAGCAAATAATTACTAGAGTTAAAAGCATGGGATATTATGTAGATTGTGGCATTTTGACCGCTTCTGATTTTGGTGTTCCTCAGTCTAGACAAAGAACAATATTTATTTGTTCTAAAAACAAAAAAATAAATTTACCAACAAGTAAAACAATTAAACAAGTAACTGTTAAAGATGCAATTTTTGATTTGGCATATTTAAATTCGGGAGAAGGCGATTTTGAACAAGAATATGTAACATCGCCAACTAGTTCATATCAAAAGTTGATGAGAAAAAACAGCAATAAATTATATAATCATAAAGCATCTAATCATTCAGATGTTGCAATAAAAAAGCTTCAAATGATTCCACCTGAATGTGGAAAAGAACATTTACCAAAAAAATTATTGGGAAAACAAAAATTTAATGGTACTTGGGGAAGATTAAAATGGGATGATGTTTCTCCAACAATTGATACAAGATTTGATGCTTCATCAAATGGAACAAACAATCATCCATTTTTAAATAGATCAATTACCCCACGTGAGGCTGCAAGAATTCAATCGTTTGATGATAAATTTGTATTTTTAGGGTCAAAAGTATATATTAGAGAACAAATTGGGAATGCTGTACCACCTTTGTTGGCAAAGGCTATAGCAGATAAGATATATGAAGAGATAGGAGTAGAGTTATGAATATAGAAATGGCATATTTAATTGGAATGATATTGGGGAATGGCGAAATACAAAAAGGAAATCAGGAAACTATAGTTACTATTGATATACCACATAAAAATTTATATACTGATGACTTTCAAGATGTTAAAGTATATGTAAAAGCAAGTATTGTTGATATACGTTCTATTGTAGAACCTCTTATTGGCAGTAATTTGAGATTTACACAGGGTGATAGATCAACAAAGATTTCTTTCGTAAAACCTAACGAGGAATATGTGATGAGACAAATACTTAAATTTGTTGGAAACGGACGTAAACATTCAACTATGGAAATGAACTCCGATTTATTTAACATTACCACAGATGAAAAGAAGTCTTTGCTTAGAGGGATGGCTGATGTTACTGGATACATTAGAAAAAGTAATATTGCTTATGGGCAATTAGGTGCACATCGTGTTTATATTGAAATACCTTGTAATTGGCAAATGGTCATAGATGTAGCTAATATGTTAAAAGATGTTGATATTCCTGTTCAAACAATTGATTTTGGACATCCTAATTTTAGAGATAGTGAATTAAAAAAATACAACGAAGGTAAAGAATATTATTGGAAAAAAGAACACCAAATCAAAATATATGCAAATGAATTTCTTCCAATCGGATTTAATATTAAACATAAACAAGATGCTTTGGAAAAATATAGTGATGAATTACTAAATTATTTTGATCCGAATAAAACACATAAATTTTATTGGGAAAAAAGTATAAAGAAAGGAAAAAACAAACCAGTTCATCCAGGTGAAAATGATATTTCATTACCACCTGAAATTCGTGGAAAACATTTTAATTCTTGGACTGAATTGGCAAAGGTATTAGGATATGATAAATAATGTTTCTAAAGAAAATGAATTATATGAACCAATGAGACAATGGTTACAAATATATTTAGAAGACAAGTATAAACATGCTGAAATAATAACTATTGATTCACACGCCAGAACTTTGGACTCATTTTTAAAAGAATATGGTGTTCTTGAACAATATCCATTAACTGTGGGGCTAGATATTCAAGTTGATGTTTTGGGGATAGTAAAACAAAAAAATAAGTCACATCTCGTGTTTATCGAAGCAAAAAAAACTCAACTTAATTTGCATGATTTAGGACAATTATGGGCATATTGCAAGTTGTGTGACCCGCTTGAAGCATTCCTTTTATCTTCTTATGGATTAGGTAGTTTAAATAAAATTTTTAATAATTTATTAAGAGATGATTTATTAGATTTTGGTGATGGTAAGAAAATTAAAAAAATGCAAGTTGGAAGATGGGATATTACTACAAATAGCATAGATTACAATTCATTAATTCCTAAAATTTAAATTAGACCAATTAAGTAGAAGGTGAAATATGGAATTATTTTTAAGAAAAGTAGAAAATGCATTCGGTATTAAAAGTTTGCGAGTAAATTTGCAAAGTGACAAAAAAATGTTTCAAGAATTAATTTATTCAAAAAATGGTTCTTTTAAAACTTCTTTTTCTAATACTTTATATAATTTAAATAATGGGACGCCAGAAAATATATTTGATAGATTAACAAATGAAAAGTGTAATTTAGATATATGTATTTTAGAACATGATAAAGAAATACATAACTTGGATAATAGATTTATAGTATTTTCAAGAGAAATATACGAACAAAATGCTAAGCTATTATCTGATTATAGTGTTGAATTAGAAACTCTTACCATTGATAAAAAAAGCAGTGAATATATTAAAGAATTATTAAGTGAAGAGACGATTGAAATTAAACTTCAGATTGATAATTATTTGAAAGGTACAGGCTTGAATTTTGAATCTATGCTTAATATGTTTTCTAATATGGAAGATGGATATTTAGATAGAATTATTAATTTATTAAATATAATTATTGAACATAAGGAAAGCGATATTTCCGAAATAAATGTTAAAAAAATATATCAAAAAGCATATGATATCGTTGATCAAAATGAATTTCAAAATAAAATTTCAAATTATATTCATGTTTTAGAAAATAAAATAAATGCTCAACTTTTTGATGACGGTTTCAATGAAACTAATTGTTTATCTTTTGTGGCAACTATTGAAAAAGCAAAATATTTATCCGAGGATAAATCTAGAGGATTATTTATAAAGGATAAAATATATTATGATATAGTTGAAATTAAAAAAATGTTTCAAGAGGAAATTAATAAAATATCAAAGGATCCTGAAATTATTGAACAAAGTAAAGAAATTACTAAATTAATGGGAACAGCTAAAGAATCAGAAAATTTAAAAGAATCTATAAGGAAAAATCCATTACTTGTCAAACAATTATCAGTTGGAAGAAAAAATATAATTTTATCATATTTAAAAAAATCTAATATAGATTTTATATATTGGTTAGAAATTATAAAAAAAGCAAAAAATGAATTAAATAATGTTTTAAAAAGTGCCCAGACTAAACAAACTGATTTTGAACGAGCTATTGAAATATATAAAGATAGATTTCATCCCATTTTTAATATTGAAATTGTGGATAAAGCAGAATCTATGTTAGGAATAAAGACTCCGACCATTGTGTTTTATCATAACCGAAGTAAAGATATAGCTGTTACTGAACCAAAATTAAATCAAATTTTATCATCTGGAGAAAAAACAACACTTAATATATTAAAGTTTATAGTTGAATACGAAAACAACAAAAAGTATAATCCTTTTATAATATTAGATGATATTGTAGAAACCTTTGATTATTCTAATCGCTATGCGTTTATTGAATATATTAATGATTTAGTAAATTTGTCTATTCCTGTAATTGTTATGACGCATAATTTTGAGTTTTTTAAAACAGTAGGTAAAAGAATACCAAAATTAAGAAAAAGTGTTGCAACGTCTAATTCTGATGGTGTTATAGACATTCAAGTTAATAACAGAATAAATAAAAATATGGAAGAAATTTTAAAATGTAATAACGTATTTGATTTTTTCTGTGCTATTCCATATTTAAGAGAATTAAAAATAATTTTATTAGAAGATACAAAATGTTTAGATGCGTGTTTACATTATCAACAGGAAACTTGTAAAATAAAAATTAAAGATATTATTTCATTTTTTCCAAATGAAGCAATAAAAAATCTTAAAATAGAAGAAAATGATAAATATCTAAATAAAATATTAGAAATAGCAGATGGTTTATCTGGTTTTGATGATTTTGATATTGTTAAAAAAACAATTTTATCACTTGCTTGTAGATTGTTAATTGAAAAGAAAATTATTGCAAATAATTTTAATTTATTGTCTAATATTAGTGTTAATCAAACTGCACAGATTCTTGATTTGTATGGAAATAGGTTACTTCCGGAAGTGAAAAAATGCTTAGAAGCTGTACAATTATCAACTCCAGAATTTATCCATGCCAATACATTCATGTATGAACCACTAATAGATATAGATGGAAAGTATTTGTTTAATTTATATAATAAAATAAAGGAATTATCTGATAATGATATCTGGAAAAAGAATTAAATAAGGGATTGGGAATTCCCATAGAAGAATTTGTTAGGGAGTACAAATTCAGTGCTGGCTATACATAAAATATACTCCTAAAGTAAAATTCAACACATTTTATAGTGTTGTTTTTTCAGAAAGTTTAAGAAAATATTTTGTGAATTTTAAGTTATGTGTTATACTTATAATAGCTACTAGGGAAGGTAGTTATTAATACATATATAAACATAGTGCTGATGCACAAATTGCAGTCTTTAAATAAAAATTTAGAGAACTGAGTACATATTATTCAAATGAAAAACAGTATTCCCTGTTTTCATTGTGGATAAATGTCCAGTTCTTTTTATGTGTTCCTAAAA
>CALVVO010000008.1 GCA_944363885.1 uncultured Bacilli bacterium
AAGTACAAATTTTATCAATTAAAACCTGCACTTTTTAAATATTTAGTGAATTTACAATTTACTTTTGAAATTCACCTTTTTAATTAAGTGATTCTAATTTTTAAAACTAACTGCACGTTAATTGTGCACTTTCAAAAAAAATCTACATACTCTAAAAATTTACTTCATTTTATATTAAGAAAGTTGTAAAATAAAGTATCACTTGATATAATACTTTTGGTGAACAAACATGAATTTTTTTAAAAACATTAAGAAAATATTTGACACAAACTCAGATAAAGAAATTAAAAAATATGAAGATGGGTTGGCAAAAACAAGAGACGATTTTGTGAACAAATTAAATTTTTTAGGGATAAAGTATACAAAAATTGATGATGCTTTATTTGAAGAATTAGAGGAAATACTTATAATGTCTGATATAGGGGTTATGACAGCAATAAACCTAACAGAAAAACTAAAAAAAAGAGTTAAAGAAGAAAAAATAGAAAATTTTGAATATTTAAAAGAAATAATAGTAGATGAACTACTATTAATATATGTAAATGGAGAGATATTATCAAGTAAAATTAATTTTAATGAAAGTGGGAAAACAGTTGTATTATTTGTAGGGGTAAATGGTGTAGGAAAAACGACAAGCATAGCAAAGTTAGCAAAAAAAATGAAAGATAGCGGAAGAACAGTAATGTTAATAGCTGCTGATACCTTTAGAGCCGGCGCTGTAGAGCAATTAAAAATTTGGGCAGAAAAAATAAAAGTTGATTTTTACGGAAAAGAAAATTCAGACCCAGCAAGTGTAGTATATGACGGATTAAATAAAGCTAAAGATAAAAATATTGACGTTGTATTAATAGATACTGCTGGAAGACTGCACAACAAAGTCAATTTAATGAAAGAATTAGAAAAAATAAACAAAGTCATTTCAGGAATCATACCTGGGGCACCTAATGAAACCTTACTTGTTATAGATGCTACAACAGGTCAAAATGCTGTTGAACAAGCCAAAAGTTTTAAAGAAATTGTCAATTTAACTGGAATAGTGTTGACAAAATTAGATGGAACAGCAAAAGGTGGAATAGTTTTAGCAGTTAAAGAAGAAACAGGTATACCAGTTAAATTTATAGGGTTAGGAGAGAAAGAAGAAGATATGATTCCATTTGATATAGAAAAATATATTTATGGATTATTTAAGGAATGGAAATGATGAAAGAAAGAGAATATTTAATTGAGTTATATTTAATATATGGTGAATTATTAACCGATAAGCAACAAAACATTTTTAAAAAATACTTTTTTGATGATTTAACCTTATCAGAAATATCAGAAAATACCAATATTAGTAAAAGTTATATTGGAAAGACTATTAAAACCATTAATGAAAAATTGAAATATTATGAATCGACTTTAAAAATACACAAAAAAAGCAAATTACTTATAAATTCAATAGCTGATATAAAACTAAAAGAAAAAATTAAAAAAATAATAAGTGATTAATTACCTCTAATTCTTTTTACTAGTTTATGAGTAATTTGCTCTTCTCTTGATATGTCTCCATAGGCCTTTTGAGACAAAAATGAATGTAATTCTTCATCAGAAAATTCACCCGTTTGTTCTACATCAAAAAAGGCTTTTAAATCAACATCATCAAATAAAGAAGAAGTTACACTTTCAAAATCCCCTTGTAGTAATAACTCATAAGCAAATAAATCTTTACTTAATGATAAAATATTATCAAAATGGTAAATTTTGTATTTACCTTGATATTTATCTGAAAGAAACAAAAAGTAATACAAAATTCTTGTTTTATAGTCGTTAGTAATTAATTTTAATTGAGGAGATATCAAATCATGCTTACAATAAACATCTAGCAGATGTTTTTTATATTGTGGGACAGAACTTAATGGTTTTAATATTGATTCCTTTTGTTCAGTAAAAATACCGCCCGCACTGTTTATTTTTGATATTGGTAGCACGAGACCTTTAGTATCCCATGTTGGATATTCTCTGCATGTAATTTCATAAAATAATGGTTCATTCTTTGGATTGCTAACATATTCTTTTTTTAAAGATTCTAATGAATCCAAATCAGGAACTAATTCAAAACTCTTAACTCTTCCATTATCTATAGAATATAATCTTCTTTCACTCATATTCACACATTCTCCTTTTTAAAGATATGTAAAATATCATAACATAATAACATTCAAAAATCTATAAAAATCACATTTAATATATGTAAATATATGTAAATCAATTTTCTAGCAATAAAAGTTATTATTTGATATAATTAAAAAGGTGATATGAATGTTTGAATCATTTGGAGAAAGAATAGATAATGTAATAAGTAAAATAAAAGGAAATGGCAAGATAACTGAAGAAAACATCGGTGAAATTACAAGAGAAATTAGAATTGCTTTATTAGAGGCCGATGTCAACTATAAAATAGTTGGTGAATTTATAAGCAAAGTAAAAGAAAAAGCATTAGGAGAAGAAGTTAGAAAAAGTTTAAAACCCAGTGAACTATTTATAAAAATATTAAGAGACGAATTAATAGATTTATTAGGTAAAGAAGAAGTACCACTAGTAGTAGACAAAAATCCTACTATAGTATTAATGGCTGGATTACAAGGAAGTGGTAAAACTACAACAGTAGGAAAATTAGGAAATTTAGTAAGAAAAAAATACGGAAAGGCGCCATTATTTGTAGCATGTGATGTATATAGACCTGCTGCAATAGACCAATTAAAATTTCTAGGAAAAAGTTTAAATATACCAGTTTATGAAGAAGGAAATAATAACCCAGTAGAAATAGCTAAAAATAGCATACAATACGCAAAAGAAAATAATTGTGATTATATATTAATAGACACAGCTGGTCGTTTGCATGTAGATGAAAATTTAATGGAAGAATTAGTAAAAATAAAAAACGAGATAAAACCAGATGAGATTTTATTGATAATAGATGCTATGATGGGACAAGATGCCATAAATGTAATTACTGGATTTAACGAAAAATTACCATTAACTGGCTGCATTTTAACTAAAATGGATGGCGACACAAAAGGTGGTGTAGCTTTATCGCTAAGGCATCTTACAAATGTTCCAATAAAACTTATAGGAGATTCAGAAAAATTAGATGGACTGAGCGAATTTGTCCCAACTAGAATGGCAGATAGAATTTTAGGAATGGGGGACATTGTATCAATAGCAGAAAAAGCAAGTGAGATAATTGACGAAGAAGAGGCACTTAACACGGCAAAAAAATTAAAAAAAGGTAACTTTGACTTAGAAGACTTTTTAACAAATATGAAACAAATAAAAAAATTAGGCCCACTTGAGAACATAATAAAAATGTTGCCTGGAGCAAGAAAAATGGGATTAAATAATATAAATATTGATCCAAAACAACTAGCTAGAGTTGAAGCAATTATTTTATCAATGACACCAGAAGAAAGACGAAAACCAGAAATTCTAAAAGCAAGTAGAAAACAAAGAATAGCCAAAGGAAGCGGAACAAGCGTTGAAGAAGTAAACAGGTTATTAAAGCAATTTGAACAAATGAAAATAATGATGAAACAATTCAGTAATAGCAATTTTAAAATGCCATTTTAATATAAATAATACAAACAAAATAATACTTTTCACATAAACTATAAGTGAAAAGGAGTGAGTTAAGTGTTTAATTCAAATTATGGAATGTATAGTGGATACGAAGTAGAAAAAGAGAAAGAAACAAAAACAGAATACAAAAATGTGACTAGCGCAGATATGTATTCATCTTCCGCTTGTTCTTCAGAATCAATTCCTGGTGTAATGTGTCCACCAATTTATGAATGCCCACAAGAAAGACAAATTCATAGACAAATAATACATGAAGTACCACACGTATGTCCTATAAATACAAGAATAATCAATCATCATATATATAGACATACGTATAGTCCATGTTATACTTGTTGTGAAGAAAATGAAATATGCAATGTAAATGAAGGCTGTTGCGGCAACTTTTAAAGGCTTTTAAGCCTTTTTTTATGGCAATTTAAATTTAAAAATTATGAAATAACAAAAATGTTTATAAATATAGATATTAAGATTTTATGAAGAATATTTGTTTCTACATAAGTTATTATCTTTGCAATCTAAAACTAAATTATCAAAAATAAACGAATAGCCTATCACAAAAATGGATTTAAAAGGCATCTGAAATAATTTGAATTAACTTTTAAAATAAATTAACTAAAATCAGGCAAAAAATTAATATTATGTAAATTAAATGAATTATCCCAATTTACTAGATATATTATAAATGTTATAATATAAAAAATATAGCTGATTTTTAGAAATAAGGGAGGTGTAGCATTAAATATTGTGAAAATTTATATAATCGGGCCAATAGGTTCTGGAAAAACTACCTTATCTAAAAAGCTCGAAAAAAAATATAATATAAAATCCTATGAATTGGATTGTATAGTGCATGATGATGAAAACGGCCACGTTAAAAGAAAAAAAGAGGAAATTGAAGCGATTTTTAATGAGATAATGAAGCAAGACTCGTGGATAATAGAAGATGTCGGAAGAAATAAATTTAACAAGGCATTAGAATATTGCGATATAATTTATTACTTAAAGATTTCTAAACGAAAATCTTACATAAATGTAATAAAAAGATGGTTTAAGCAAAAAATAGGAAAAGAAAATTACACCTTTCCTCCGACTTTAAGCCAACTTTACAATATGATAAAGATTTCAAGATTATACTTTAAGCATGAAAAAGATAAAATAGAAAAAATAGAAAAATATAAATATAAGGTAAAATATTTAACCAAAAGAGAATTAGATTTGTTATAATTTAATTGGTGATAAAAATGGCAATAACAAAAACTGATTTTATAAATTATACGAGATGCAGAAGATATCCAGCATTAGAAAATATAAGACAAGATAAACTTGAAAGCAATTTAACTGTAGAAGAATATTTAAAAGAAGAAAATAATGAAAAATTAAAAGAAATCATGTCTATGTTATTTGACGCAGATGGAGAGACTGGCGAGGAAACTGACTTAACAAAAAAAGTTGATAAACAGCTTAATGCTATGATGGAATATTATAAAGAAATAGAAATACTTGCAGCGGCTCAAGTTGAAAGAACATTTGGTGGAAAAAGTATATATAGTAAAGACACTTTTATGCAAGAAAGTTTTGATTACGATCTAAATGGAATTAAATACATGTGTTATGTTGATATTTATAATGAAAATAAAGATGATATAAATATTATAGAAGTAAAAGCAACTACAAATCGAAAATACAATGAATTAAATTATAAAATTGGAGAAGAAACGTTTCCTCTATTTATACAAAAAGACAATATCTTTTATTTAAATAAACCAAGCGAGCCATCAGACAGTTATGATAAAAAAATATTGAAATTACTAAACAGATATGGTGATGAAGGAAAGTATATTTATGATTTGGCAGTACAAAGATTTATAATAGATAACTATTATAGAAAACAGAAAAAAATTAATTATTATTTAGCAATACTTAACAGCGAATATGTATATAATGGTGAAACTGAAAATGGAAAAAATGTATACAAAAAAGATGATAATGGAAACGATATAATTGTGATTTATGAAATGAATGAAATAACAAAAATATATCAAAAATATATTGAAGCCGACAGAGAAAAATTAGAAAAAAGCATATTTGAATTAGATAGTAGTCCGTGCAGAGTTAGCAAAAGTTGTGAATTAAAGAAAAGAACAGAATGTAAATTTAAACCTATTTGTTTTAGCAAAGTTCCCAGCAAAAATGCATCATATAATTATAAAAGATTTATTAGTTTTAAAGCAAATGGAATCAAATATGACAAATATGATTTAATAAATGAAGGATATTATAGTTTAGGTGACGTACCAAAAGAGTGGATAACAAATAACAATCATCTAATACAAAGAGAATGTTATGACGAAAATAAAGTATATATAAACAAAGAAAAAATAAAAGCCGGGCTTAATAGTTTAAGTTATCCAATATACCACCTCGATTTTGAAACATTCCCGTGCCCAATACCAAGATTTAGAGGAGAAAAGCCATATACACAAAGTTGTTTTGAGTTTAGTTTACATATAGAAAAAGAGCCTGGGAAATGTGATAAAGACAAAGACAACTACGTATTTTTAGCATCATCAAATACAGAAGATCAACGAGAAGAAATGGTAAAGATGTTGGTAGAAAAAATCGATGTGTCAAATGGTGGATGTATGCTAGCTCAAAATGTAAGTTTCGAAAAAGGGAGAATAAAAGAATTATCAATAATATTCCCAGAATATAAAAAACAATTAACACAAATATATAATTCTGGAAGAGACCTACTAGAAATTATAGATAACAACAAAGAATTATACAAATCACTTGGATTTGACGAGTACAATTCAAGTACAGTCAATTATTATAATAACGAACAAAGTGGAAGTTATTCAATAAAGAAAACGTTGCCTTTATTTACGAACTTAACATACCATGACTTAGAAGTACAAAACGGTGTAGAAGCACTAGTAGAATATTCTATGTTTGACAAAATGACGCCAGAGGAATTAAACAAATCTAGAAACGCTTTGACTGAATATTGCAAACAAGATACATGGGCAATGGTTGAAATACTAAGGGGATTAAGAAAACTTATTTGACATCACAAAAATGTAAAGAATTTCAAACAAAATGTCAAATTTTGACAAAAAACTTGTTAAATAATAAAAGCTTTTATATATTAATAATAGGAGTGTGATACAGAATGATTTACCCATCAATAGATAAATTATTAAACATAGTTGATTCAAAATACAAACTAGTTCATGTAGCAGCAATAAGAGGAAAACAAATGATAGAAAACAATCATTATCAAATGAAAGAAAATGAATACGTATCAAAAAAAGAACTAGGAAGAAGTTTAGAAGAATTAGAAAAAGGTTTAATCAAAATAAAAGATTAAATTTTTTTATTGTTGAAAAGCAAATAAATTTTTGCTATTCTTTTTATAGAAGGTGATAATGTGGAAATACAAAAATTTAAAAAAATAGGCAAATCTAAGTATAAAATAACACTTGATAATAGCGACTTAATTCTATATGAAGATATAATATTAAAATATAATCTATTAGTTAAGAAAAAAATAAATTTAAAAGATATAAACAACTATTTGAATGAAAACAAATACTATGAAGTTTATTATAATGCATTATCATACATAAATCATAAAATGAGATGTGAAGAAGAGTTAAGAAATTATTTAATAAACAAAAATTATGATAAAGAGCATATAGACAAAGTAATAGATAAACTGATAGGGCAAAACATAATTAATGATAATCAATACATAAATGCTTTCATAAATGACAAAATATATTTAACAAACGACGGGCCTTACAAAATAAAAAACAATTTATTAAATTTAAAAATTGATGAAAATTTAGTAGACGGATATTTATCAAAAATAGAAAATGAAGTATGGGATAAAAAAATCACAAAAATAATCGAAAAGAGATTAAAATTAAACAACTCTTCTAATGTTCAATTTAAATATAAAACATTTAACTATTTAATAAATTTAGGTTATCCAAAAGAATTAATAAATGAAAAATTATCAAATATAAAAACATCTACTAAAAGCAATATAGAAAATGAATATAAAAAAATCTATAATAAATATAAAAATAGATGGAGTAAAGACGCATTAAAATACAAAATATATAATTACTTATATAAAAAACAATATAGTAGAGAAGAAATAGAAGAAATAATAAATAGAGAACTATAAAAAAAAGTTTACATTTACATGTAAACTAATTAGTTGAAGTTATTTCTTTTAAATATTCTTCATAATCACTATTTAAATCACTATCTACAATATTCATCTCATACTTTTCTCTCAAAGCTTCAAGAGCTTCTGAGTATAGTAAAGTATTATTATTAAGCGATTCTTCAGCAATTATATCTCTTATAGTATCACTAGAATCTTCTAAAGATTCTTTTTCATTCTGTTTAGTTTTATAAATAATATGATAACCAAATTGTGTTTTAACTGGTGTAGAAGAATATTTACCTTCTTCAAGCGCAGCCGCAGCATCCACGAAATCCTCATCGTAATTCATTCCATAATTTACAGTTCCAACTACACCTCCATCACTGGCTGTGCCAGAATCATCTGAATTTTCCTTGGCAAGAGTAGCAAAATCTTCACCATTATTTAATTTTTCAATAATTTCTTTTGCCTTATTATAAGCCTCTGTTTCAGCAGCTTTCTTTTCATCATCAGTCATATCATTAGTTGCATCACTAGTTATTAAAATATGGCTAACTTCCATATCTCCGACATACACATCATTGTAATAATCTTCAATCTGCTTGTCAGTAACTATTTCCCTAGCATAATCTTCAATCCACAAACTTCTACGGTAATTTAGTTTAATATAATCCTCAAAAGCTTCTTCAGAATTAACTCCATAATAATATTTTATATAATTTATAAAATCATCACCACTTTCAGATTTAATACTATTAACTATCTGTTGAACATATTCAAGCTCCTCAGTAGTTTCTTCATATTCTAAATCAAGCAATTTGGCATCCATGAGATTAACTAAATAACTAACGCCATACATATCTTTTAATTCATCATATAATTCTTGAGCAGTAATTCCATCTCCATTATTAAAACTAACAATTGCATTTTCACCGTTTTCAAGTTTAACATCTCCACAACCGGTCAACAATAATGCACATAAACAAAATATAAGTATTTTTTTCATATTTCCTCCTCATAAAATATGATAGCAAAAAAAAATATAAAACACAATAAGAGCACTCACATATTTCATCTTTTTGCGTACAATACAAATGTAAAGATAAAAAAGGAGGAATGTGTTATGAAATCAGGTTGTGGATGCAACAACGGAGTAGGCGGAGCAGCATTCGCTTTAGTATTATTCATATTATTAGTGATCATACTAGGAGCATTTATCTAACTCTAAGGAGGTGTTAATAAGTGGCTAATAGCTGTAATTGTGCACCAACATCATGCGGATGTGGTACAAATAGTTATGGAAATAGTTTTTTTATCATATTAATATTATTCATCTTACTAGCAATCATATTTGGTGCTTTTGTAGGATGGTAAAGAGGAAATTTCCTCTTTTATTTTTTTATAAGAATATCAAAAATTTCATCAATTGACAAATTAGGTTTATTTATATATTTAGGTAATAAATGCAAATGAAAATGTTTAATGTCTTGTGCACAACCATTATTTTGTAGCAAAGTCATCCCATCACAATTTAATTTTTCTTCAAGGAATACATACAATTTAATAGCCGTTTGCATAATATAATTTAATAACTCAGCTGAAATGTCACGCAAATTAATACAGTGAATCTTAGGAACAATTAAACAATGCCCAGGACAATCTTGATTCAAATCTAAAAAAACATACAATTTATCATCTTCATAAATTTTTTTGCTTGGAATCTCACCATTAATAATTTTACAAAAAATACAATCTTTCATTTAATCACCAAACTAATTATAATATAAAAACTAAACTTTTACTATATACCAAAGTAAATTAAGGCCATACATTATAATATGGGGAGTGATAAAATGAATTATTTAGAAGACTTTCCTATGCTAAAAAAAGGAATTGTTTATTTTGACAATGCAGCAACAACTTATAAACCAAAAAGCGTGATAAACAGTTTAATAGATTATAACATCAATTTTACAGCAAACTCACATAGAGGAGACTATAATAACAGTTTTAAAGTTGATGATGAAATAGATAAAACCAGAGAAAAGGTAAAAAAATTTATAAATGCGGATTTAAAAGAAGAAATAATTTTTACAATGAATGCAACTGATTCATTAAATATGGTGGTAAACGGTTTTTTTGAACACATATTAAATAAAGATGACGAGGTAATACTCTCAAAATCAGAACATGCTTCAAATATTCTTCCCTGGATAATGTTATCGCTTAAAAAAGGAATAAAAATAAAATATATTCCATTAGACGAAGAAAATAAAATAAAAATAGAAAACATAAAAAATTTAATAACAAATAAAACCAAAGTAATATCATTAGCTTATATGACAAATGTAATAGGGGACAAAAGAAATATAAAAGAAATTTCCAAGTTAGCACATAATAATAACATATACATGGTAGTAGATGGCGCACAATCAGTCCCACATATTAAAACAGACGTAAAAGACATGGATTGTGACTTTCTAGCTTTTTCTGCACACAAAATGTGTGGACCAACAGGAGTTGGAGTATTATACGGGAAATATGCATTATTAAAAAAAATGATACCTTATAAAGTTGGTGGTGGAATGAATGAAAGTTATAATGAACATAGCATAGAATTTGAAACAATACCACTAAGATTTGAAGCAGGTACGCCAAACATAAATGGCATAATTGCTTTTAGACGCGCAATTGAATATATTGAAAACATAGGATTAGAAAATATAGAAAGAAGTGAAAAATATTTAAGAAAATATTTAGTAAGAGAATTGTCAAAAATACCATATATAGATGTACTAAATCCAAACAGTGACGGTAGTATAGTATTAATCAAGGTTAAAGATAAGTTTGCCGGGGATGTGGGGTTATACTTAAACAGCAAAGGAATATGTGTCAGAAGTGGCAAACATTGTGTAAAAATGCTAAAAGATGAAAGTGGTTTCGATGACACGGTTAGAATTAGTTTGTACTTTTACAATACATATGAAGAAATTGATTATTTGATATACTGTTTAAAGGATAAAGAGAATTTATATAATTTTTAAAAATATTATAAAAGACTAAAAAAGGAGAGAGCAATCTCTCCTTTTTTTATTTTTCACTTTATATAAAGTTTAAAATTACACAAAAAAACAAAATAAAAATACATTTTCTGCGATTTGATTAGAAAGAAATAATGTGTTAAATTGCATATAAAGGAGGTGAGAAGTTGAATAATGTTTTACTAGTAGGTAGATTAGTAAAAGAACCTGAAGTAATGGAAACCGAAAAAGGGAATAAAAGAACCATAGTGACTATAGCAGTAGGAAGAAGTTATAAAAATTTTAATGGAGAATATGAAACTGATTTCATAAATATAGTTCTGTGGAACGGCATTGCTGAAAACACTTGTGAATATTGTAAAAAAGGAGATGTCATCGGGATAAAAGGTAGAATAGAAACTAGAAAATATGAAACAGAAAACAATGAGACTAAGTTTATAACGGAAATTATCGCAGAAAAAGTTACTTTTCTATCAAGTAAAAAATTAGAAGAAGAAAGTTCAAATAAAAAGTAGAATAAAAAGAATGTTTCAGTTATAATAAAATTATAAGGTGATAATATGAATTTTAAAGATATTTTATCTAAAATAGTTAAAGGAAAGAAATTAAGTTACCATGAAATAGATTACGTTATAACTAATTTTACGAATGATAATATAAATGAAGAAGAAATGTCTAAATTTATAATGGAAATATACAAAAAAGGATTAACTTTTAAAGAAACACTTTACCTAACAAATTCGATGATTAAATCTGGAGAAATACTAGATTTTAGTAAAATAAATAAAACAATAGTTGATAAACATTCTACCGGAGGGGTCGGTGATAAAATAACTCTTATAGTTGCGCCGATAGTAGCAGCAAATGGACTTGGCGTAGCAAAAATGAGTGGTAGAAGTTTAGGACTAACAGGGGGAACAATAGATAAATTAGAAAGTATTGAAGGATATAACGTAAATTTAGATAAAAATGAATTTATTAATCAAGTAAATGATATAGGCATTTCAGTAATCAGCCAAACAGATAAAATAGCTGTTGCAGATAAAAAAATTTATACATTAAGAGATAAAATAGGTGCTGTTGACTCAATCCCACTAATTGCAAGTAGCATTATGAGCAAAAAAATAGCAAGTGGTGCAAATATAATAATTATAGATTTAAAAGTAGGAAATGGTGCTTTTATGAAAGACATAAAATCTGCGAAAAAACTAGCTAAAACAATGATAAAAATAGGAAAAAAATGGAATAAAAAAGTTGTCGTTATATTAACAGATATGAATGCTCCTTTGGGTAATTCGGTAGGAAACGCACTTGAAATAAAAGAAACAATTGATTTTTTAAATGGAACTTACCAAGACAAAAGGTTGAAGACACTATCATCAACAGTAGCTGCATACATGATTAGTAAAGGGAAAAAAATTTCAATTAACAAAGCTTATACATTAGCAAAAGAAACATTAGAAAATGGTACGGCATATAACAAGTTTGAAAAATGGATACATTGTCAAGGAGGAAACTTAAGCGAACTTAAAGACAATGCTAAGACGCTAGAAGTTTTTAGTGACAAAGATGGCTATATAGATGAAATTAATGCTAAAAAAATTGCAATAATTTGTAATGAATTAGGATCAGGAAGATCAAACAAAAGAACAACAATAGATTATGGTGTAGGAATAGTTTTAAATAAAGCCTTATATGAAAAAGTTGAAAAAGATGAACTATTAGCAACTATTTATTATAATGAAACAAAAGAAAAAGAACGACTAGTAGAACAGTTAAAGCAGTCATTTAAAATAATAGGAATTAAGCCTAAAGAAAAGAACATAATAATAAGTATAATATCATAAGGAGAAAAAATGAAAAAAATTGTATTTGCAATATTATTATGTTTTTTTTCATGTGCTAAACTAAACGCACTTACAAATATAAAGCTAAGTAATGGAGAAATAATTCCCAATTTTGACAAGAACATTACTCATTACAATGTGTATGTAGATGAAGAAATTTCTATAATAAATATAGAATGTATAAAAGATGAAACTGACGTAGATGTAAAATATGAAGAAAATATAGAATTAGAAAGTGGAGAAAATATTGTTGAAATAACTGTAACTGATAATTTAAATAACCAAAAAATATATACATTGAATATTCAACGGGGAGAATTATTAGAAGAGAAAGACAACGCCTATTTGAGAGAATTAAAAATAGAAGGATATGATATAGATTTTCAATTCGATAAACTTAATTATGAAATAAGCATTGATGAAGATACTAATGAATTAAAAATTGACTATATTCCATACAATATAAATGCTTATACGACACAAACAGGGGGATTCAATTTAAACCAAAGTAAAAACATAATAGAAATTAAAGTGGTTTCTGAAGACGGAAATAATAGTAATGCGTACATAATTACAGTTAATAAAACAATAACTACATTTAAAGAAGAAAAAAAAGAGGAAGCAAATATTTTTGGGAAAACCACTTTAACAAAAAAAGAAAAAGTAATCACTTTTTCTATCATATGTTTTATTGCTTTTTTAATTATAATAATAATATACCTATTACTTTTCAAAAGAAGAAAGCGTTAATTTGACAAATATTTCATCACATACTCTTCATAAGTAATATCCTCATTATGAATTACAGTCGCCACTTCAACACCTACATATCTATAGTGCCAAGGTTCATAATCATAACCAGTTATATATTCCTTATCTTTAGGGTATCTTAAAATAAAACCATACTTATAATCGTTTTCACTTAACCATTTAAATAATTCAGTATCTTCAAAATATTTTTCCAAAGACCAATCATTACTTAAGTCCATTGCCAAACCAGTTTGATGTTCAGAGTGCCCAGCTCTAGCAGAAACACGATCAGCTTCTGCTTCACCACGTTCTCTTACATGTCTAGCATACAAATCAACTTGGTAATCGTAGCTTCTATATCCACTTACCAAATTAATTTTTAATCCATCACTTTGAGCAGCTAAAACCATTTGATACATATTTTCCGCAGCCTCTTTGCGCATATAGATTCCGCTATAACCCACTTGAGTTAAATCATTAGGCGCATAGTCACTAGGTAAAGCATTATATTTATTACAAAGAACCAATATATTATCCGGATTACTAATTGTTTTTATGTCTGTATAAAAAGGCTTATCAATACCAATATTAACGTAAGTAACAACTTCATCAGCATCGTAATTATTATCATTCATATAATTAATATACCTTTCTAAATTGTCAATTTCAAAATATGAATCTGAAACAAAATTAACAATATTTTCATCATAAATATCTATTGAATTTAATTCACTTTCACTTAAATACTGTTTTAATAATTTAATATCACTATTTGAAAAACCTAATTTTGTTAGTTTATCAACTGTGGCATCACTATTTTCGCTTTCCTTATCTCCATTAGTAACATCACTATTATTAGCAAAAAAATTATAAGAAAAATAACACAAAGCAGAAAGAACCAATAAGAAAAAAATTACTTTAACACTTTTTTTGAATTTAAACTTTTTTTTCATATTAATAAATTCACCTCCATAATAATTATATCACTTATTAACACTTATATTTCATTAAAAAAAACGAACATGTAAAATGATTGATTTACTTGCAAAAAGTATAATGATATAATTGTAATAAGGAAAGTGATAAATATGGAATTAATGGATATTTTGCAAAAAATAATTGATATTGCAATAATAATTGTCGTAACGGTATTAATAGATAAAATTATTGATATAATAATTTATAAAACTATTAAAATAAAAAACAGAAAAAATATAACAACAATGATGGTGTTTTTTAGGAGAATTAAAAGAATAATACTATATTCTATAGGTTTACTAGTATGTTTATCAACATTTGAAATTTTTAATACATTTTCAGTTACATTGTTATCTGGACTAGGAATTGGATCTGTTGTTTTAGGGTTAGCGGCCCAAGAAAGTTTAAAAAATTTTTTTGGAACAATATCTATTGTAATGGGAAGTCCTTTTGAAGTTGGGGATTTTATAGAATGCACCGATAAAGGAGTGAGTGGAACTGTTGAAGATATCACAATGAGACACACAGTTATTAAAACTATAAATAATAGAAGAGTGCTAATTCCAAACGGCGAAATGAATTATTATACAATAGAAAATTTTAATTACAAAGACAATGAATCGGTAAAGTTGGTAGATTATGAAATTTCCTACGAATCAGATGTAGATAAAGCAATAAAAATAATCAAAAAAGAAATGCAAAAATTATATTGCCCTAATCCAAAAGGTAAAAATAAAAATGAGGAATTTCCCAAAGTTCGCTTATACTCATGGGAAGACTCTGGCATTAAGTTACGTGCTTGGATTTGGGGAAAAGATTTAGGCGATGCCAGTGAGAATGTTTACAAACTTAACTATAATATAAAGAAAGCTTTTGAAAAAGAAAATATAGAAATTCCATATCCTCATGTTGAAGTTATTTCAAAAGAAGAAAGTAAGAAGGTAAAAAAGTAATATGAAAATAAAAGTTAAAAGATTTATTGCATTTATAATTGATATATTTATTGTATCAATTATTTCCGAAGCATTAAGTAATGTGAGTTTTATAAATATATATAAAGATAAATACATTGAAACCTATAGCGAATATCAAAAAGTATATGATGAATTTGTTGACAACAAAATCACTTTAGAAAAATATAATAGCAATGTTATTCACTATAACTATGAATTATCTAAATTGAGTATTATTTCCAATAGCATATATATTGTTATATTTATTGCATACTTCGTAGGTATTAATTGCTTATATGAAGGGCAAACATTAGGAAAAAAACTAATGAATATTAAAATTGTTGGCGAAAATGATAACAAAATTAGTGCTTGGATATATTTGTTAAGGACAATACTAATTACAGGAATATTCGGGACTTTTTTACTCACAATATCAATTTTAATTTTTAAAGAAAACATGTATTATAATTTTTCTTATATAATAGGTTTAATACAATATATTTTCCAATTAATTGTAGGAATATCCATTGTTGTAAACAAAAACGGGAAAGGATTACATGACTTGATTTGTAAAACAAAAGTAATAGAATTAAAAACTAAATAGATATATTTCTATTTAGTTTTTATTAAATTTACATTTCCGCTTATTACATCTTTAAAATAAAAGTATAAAGTTTCAAAATAATTTGCTTTTTTAACATTTTCGTTTACTACAATATTATATTCAATCGATTCATTATCATATGTCAATTTCAATTTACCTATAATATCTCCCGCATTTAAAGGAGCAGTAAGATTATCAACGTTTATTTTATAATCATATTCAATATCACGTATATCTTTTGTTAATAATAGTTTTGCATCCTCTTCCAAATAATAATTTACATATTTTTGTGTACTTTTATTTACAAAAGCTTTACCTAAAGAATTATTTTTGTCAATTACTTTTTTAACGTTATACATACTAAAAGCACTTTCCATTAACTTAATCGTGTCAGAATTACGATCATCTTTAGTTTCAGCATTCATAGTTACAGTCAAAATTCTCATATCATCAACTTTTTTAGTGGCTGTTAGGCAATAACCGGCCTCAGTAGTAAACCCAGTTTTTAAACCATCAATTCCATCATAAAATCTAATTAATGAGTTCGTATTTACGAGCCAGATACTATTGCCATTAGGATGAGTAAAGTGACCTTCATAAGTACTAGTAACATCAAGAATAAAATCGTATTTTACTAATTCACTTGCAATCATGGCCATATCATAAGCCGTAGAATAATGATTAGCTTCATCCAAACCATGAGGGTTTTTAAAATTTGTATCTGTTAATCCAAGTTCTTTTGCCTTACTATTCATCATTGCAACAAAGTTTTCAACAGTGCCACCTACAACTTCAGCTAAAACAACTGCTGCATCATTAGCACTTCCAATTCCCACTGCCTTAATTAATTCGCTAATTTTATATTTGGAGTTTGCTTCTAGGTAAACTTGACTTCCGCCCATTGATACAGCATACTCGCTAGCTGTAACTTCTTGATCTAAAGATAGTCTATTATCGCTAATAGCTTCTGCTACAAGCAAAAGTGTCATTATTTTTGTCATTGAAGCAGGTGCCATTTTTTCGTGAGCATCTTTTTCGAATAATATTTTTTTACTAGATTCTTCTATCATTATAGCACTTTTAGATTTTAAATCTAAATTTATTTTTGCATTTACAAATTCACATTTAATTATTATTAAAAGCATAAATATAGTAATAATCAACTTTTTCATTTAATCACCTATTAAAAGCTATGCATTTTCAAATAATATATTAAAAAAAATTATAAATAAATACAAATTTAACAATAAACGCATAAATTATTATAGGAGGTAAAAAATGAATAAATGTGATAATTCATATGAAGAAGCAATAAATAAAATAAAAGACTTTAATAGACATAGAATTATATCATATTGTTGTTTTGGACCAACAGGGCCAACTGGACCAACCGGACCAAGTGGCGGAGCAACAGGAGCAACCGGGCCAACCGGAGCAACAGGACCAACAGGGCCAACCGGAGCCACTGGAGCAACAGGGCCAACAGGAGCCACTGGAGCAACCGGACCAACCGGAGCAACAGGAGCAACAGGGCCAACCGGAGCAACAGGAGCAACCGGGCCAACCGGAGCCACTGGAGCAACAGGGCCAACAGGAGCCACTGGAGCAGCACCAAGTTTAAGTATTGGGAACGTAACTACTGGTAATCCTGGAACAGAAGCACAGGCAAGTATAACTGGGACATCACCCAACTTTTTTATTAATTTAACTATTCCTCAAGGGGCAACAGGACCAACAGGAGCAACTGGGCCAACCGGGCTAACTGGACCAACCGGAGCAACCGGGCCAACCGGGCCAACTGGACCAACCGGAGCAACCGGGCCAACCGGAGACACTGGAGCAACAGGATTAACAGGAGATGCTGGAGCAACAGGGCCAACTGGACCAACCGGAGACACTGGAGCAACCGGACCAACTGGACCAACTGGAGACACTGGAGCAACAGGACCAACCGGACCAACCGGGCCAACTGGACCAACTGGACCAACCGGACCAACCGGGCCATAAACAATAGGTATATTTCATATGGAGGAGATTAAATGAAACAAAATAAGTATAAAATATATGTTTATGCAATTACAAAAAATGAAGAAAAGTTTGCAAAAAGATGGTATAACTCTATGAAAGAAGCTGATGATATTTATGTACTAGATACTGGTTCCAATGACAAAACAGTAAATATACTAAAAAAATTAGGCGTTAAAGTCAAAATAAAAAAAATACAGCCATGGAGGTTTGATGTAGCAAGAAATGAATCTCTAAAATTACTACCATCAGATGCAGATATATGCGTATGCACAGATTTAGATGAAGTATTTGAAAAAGGCTGGAGAGAAAAATTAGAAAATAATTGGGATAACAATACTAACAGAGTTTACTACAATTACAATTGGAGTTTTTATGAAAATGGTGAACCAGCAGTGAATTTTTATATAAGTAAAATACATGATAGAAAAAATTACATTTGGAAACATCCTGTACATGAAGTTTTACATACAAATCTTAAATTTGAAAATATTAAAACAATAGAAAACATGACATTAAATCATTATCCAGATTCGACGAAGTCAAGATCAAGTTATCTGCAGTTATTAGAACTGTCAGTTAAAGAAGACCCTTTAGACGATAGAAATATGCACTATTTAGGCAGAGAATATATGTTTCACGGAGAATGGGAAAAATGCATTGATACATTAATAAAACATTTAAATTTAAAAAGTGCAGTATGGAAGCCTGAAAGAGCAGCATCAATGCGATTTATAGGAAGAAGTTACAAGGCCTTGAAAAGATATAAGGAAGCAGAAATGTGGTTTAAGGAAGCAATAAAAGAAACTCCAAATTTACGTGAACCGTATATGGAGCTGGCTTTGTTAAAATATGAACAACAAGACTGGATAGAAGTAGAAAATTATATTAATAAAGTTTTATCTATTAAACATCATGACAAGATTTATATAAACGACCCAAACTGTTATAATGAAACTCCATATGATTTACTTTCACTAAGCTATTTTTATCAAGGTAAAGTTAATGAAGCTTTAAAAGCAGTAAAAAAAGCAATAAAATTTAATAACAAAGATGAAAGATTAAAAAATAATTTAAAAATAATAGAACAATATATTAAATAATATATATTTATGAAAATAAAAGCAGCGAGTTTTATAAACTTGCTGCTTTTTATATTTTTAAAAAGAGTTTTAACGTTAATATGTTAATAATAATACTAGATAGGGAAACTATCTAGAAAGGAGGAGTATGAAAAAAATTTGCGTTTTGCTTTTATTTATATGCCCTTTTACAAAACTGTATGCTGAGGAAGCATGGAGTGAATGGCAAGATGAAAAGCCGCTTGGAGAAAATTTAATAATTGAAGAGGAGGAAAGATATAGATGGTATAAAATTATTGAAAAAGTTGAGTATACAAATATAGAAAATGAACCCAATTGTGAATATTTTGACGTTAATGATTTTATTTTAAGTGAGTGGATTACTTCATATAATACGCCTGAATACAAAGATTATAGAACAATAAAAGCTTTTGAAATTGAACAAGAGAAAAACACAAATATAATTAACTCTTTACATATTTTTAACTTAATTAGTAATAAAGTTCTTAATATAACAGAAATTACTATATTTAAAGATTCCAAAGCTATTCCATATACAATAACTGATTATACAGATTTTAATATAAGAGAATTTGATAAACTGTACGATAATGAAATTGAGGAAATAGCATTAGATTTTGAAAATCATGATAGAATATCATTAAACTTAAATAACCTTACTTTAACTCAAAATATGTATATTAATATTACTTATTTAAACGAGAATGTTCACATAGAAACAATTGAATTTGTTACAGGGCATGATATCTATGATCAATTGACATTTCAAAATATAGATAACGGTCAGTTTTCTATAAATTGTAATGAGAAAACTTGTGAACTTATCATAAAATTAGATGAGATAGATTACATAATGACTCCGCAGTTCCCGATTTTAATTTATAAATATCAAGATAAGTTATTCAAATGCACAAATAAAAGTAAGGAATACTTAGATGGCTACTATGCAAACATAGATAATTATGTAAAGGATGAAGACTCAAAAAAAATATATTATCGTTACAAAATTGAGTATCCCAATATATTGAATAGACCAAATGAACTAGTAGTAAATAAAAATGATTTAGCAATCGTGCAAAAAGAAGAAAAAAATAATGATGAAGTTATAAATACACAAATCGAGAATATAGATAAAAAAGAAAAAACAAAACAAAAAAATAATTATAATTTAATGTTTTACATTATTGTTTTATTTTTTATAGCCACAATCGTTTATGTAATAATTAAAAAAATTGTAAATAAAAATCGAGCAAAATAATTTTCTAGATTTGTCGAAAGTGTATAAATATTAACAAAAATAATCTATATTAATTAGGCAGGTGATAATGTGCTTAAAATTGATATGGAATTCAGAAAAGGAATATTATTTATAAGGTTACAAGGAAAATTAAATAGATATACAGTATACAAAATTGAAGACAATGTAATACCAGTTATTTTGAAACATGGTCTAAAATTTCTTGTAATAAACCTAGATAAATTACAATCAATTGACTCATATGGTATAGAAATGTTAATCAAATTAAACGAACTAGTAAGCAGGTGGAATGGAAAAACCACAATGTGTAGTTTAAATAAATATATGAAGGAAAACATTAATAATTCGGATTTAAGAAGTAAGTATTTTGAAACAAGTGATGAACTTACCGCAATCGAGGTGTTTAAAATATGACGGAAGAAATAAATGCTTTAGTAAATCAATACAAAAGATTAATCTATAAAATAGCTAGTAAATTTAGTACTAAATATTCTATTGAAGATTTATTTCAAGTTGGAGTAATAGGACTTATAAATGCTCAAAAAAATTATAAACCAGACCAAAATACAAAATTTACTACATATGCTTATCAATATATATTAGGTGAAATGATAGATTTTGTAAAAAAGGACAGAACTATAAAAGTAAGCAAAGATTCGCTAAAAATATACAAATTATATGAACAATCAAAAGAAATACTTGCGCAAAGGAAAAAACAAATTCCAAGTTTTTCAGAAATTTGTAAATTTTTAGAACTGGATGAAGAAACTGTATATGAAGCAATAAAGATGAGTGAATATGTATTAAGTGTAGATTCTTCGCTACGAGATGGCGAAAGTATGTCATTTATTGAAACATGTGGCGAAGATAGAAGAGAAGAAATAGATTCGCTATTAGATTTAAAAATGGAATTAATGAATTTACCCGAATTTGAAAGAAGGCTAGTTGACTTAAGATATTTTAAAGATTATACTCAGTCAGAAACGGCGACAATTTTAGGTATAAGCCAAGTTCAAGTTTCAAGAAATGAAAAACACATATTAGCTAAAATCAAAAAAAATATAGTATGTTAAAGTAAAAAACTTTCATAATAAAAATAGGTGAAATTATGAAAGAAAAAGAGTACAAAAGCCTAGTACAACGTTTATCAGTTAAAGAAAACAAGTTTGTTAACATACTAATTGCATTTATATTTGGTGGGTGTATAGGTGTATTAGCTGAAGCACTAGCAAATTTTATCAGTAATACTTACCAACTTCCTTTAAATGAAGGATATTTATATACCTCAATTATTATTGTGTGCATAGCTTCAATCTGTACTGGCTTAGGTTTTTTTGACAAAATTGTCAGTTTTGCAAAAGCAGGATTAATAGTACCAACCACAGGTTTTGCCCATTCCATGACTTGCTCGGCATTAGATTATAAAAAAGAAGGGCTGACTAAAGGAATAGGTGGGAGTATTTTTAAATTAACAGGAAGTATAATTTTATACACAATAGTAGTAGCTTTCTTTGCAGCTTTAATAAAAGGATGTTTATCATGAAAACAATAAAATTTCATAACGTTTATATAAACAATAATTACACTGTACTTGGTCGAAATGAACACAACCCAGTAATAGAAAACAAGGTTGATAAAAACTTAAATGATTACTACAATAAAGAAAAAACAGTTGAATTAGGCGAAATAAGCTATCAAAAAGAAAGTATAAAAGGTTTATTAAATAAGATAAAAAAACACGAAAATGACATTGATTTGCTAATAGGTGGTGATTTGCAAAACCAAATATTAGCGACTAACTTCGCTGCAAAAGAATTTAATATTTCACATTTGGGAATATACAGTGCATGTGCAACATTTGCTGAAGGATTAATAATAGGCGCAAGTTTTATAGAAAATGAATTAATAAAAAACGCGATTGTAACGACAAGCTCACATAATTTAGTAAGTGAAAAGCAATTTAGATTTCCAATTGAATATGGAGCTATAAGAAAAAAAATAAATACTTTTACAGCAACTGGTAGCGTAAGCACATTTATGTCTAAGAAGGGAAACATAAAGATTGAAAGTGCAACAATAGGAAAAGTTGTTGATATAAATTATGATGATCCAAATAATATGGGGGCTTGTATGGCTCCAAGTGCAGCAGAAACTATATATGAACATTTAAAATCAACAGGGAGGAAACCGGATTACTATGATTTAATACTTACTGGAGATATAGGAAAATGTGGAATATTAATTGTTCAAGAGTATTTAAAAAGAAAATATAATTTAATAATTAAAAATATTAATGATAGTGGGGTATTATTATTTGATGCACAGAATAACAAAAAAATATCTGGAGGAAGCGGGCCAATATGCTTGCCGCTTATATTATTTAATAAAATAAGCAAAATAAAATACAGAAAAATATTGATTGTTGCAACAGGATCTTTACATTCGGCACTAAGTTCAAATTTGAAATTATCTGTTCCATCAATATCTCATGCAGTTAGTTTAGAGGTGATATAGTGATATATTTACACGCATTTATTTTCTGTGGATTAGTCTGCGCAATTGGCCAGATAATATTAGAAAACACAAAAATGACACCAGGTGATTTAAATACTATTTTAGTCATATGCGGCGTAATTTTATCTTCACTTGGATTATATGACATATTTATCAAATGGGCTGGAGGCGGAGCGACAATGCCGATTATGAACTTTGGTCATGTGGTATTTCAAGGAGCATACGGTGGTTTTAAACAAACAGGTATAATAGGGTTATTAAATGGATTACTTTCTTCATCAGCAATTTTATCAACAACTATAATAATTTCTTTTATAGTAACCATTTTTTTCAAGCCAAAGCATTAAAAAAATAAAACTATTATTTTTATATATAAGTTTACTTTGAAAATAAAAATTGGTATAATTTAACTAGAATAAAGGTGGTTAATTATGCTGTTTAAAAAAAATAAAGAGTCTAACAATGTTAAAAATTCTAGTGAAAATAATATTGAATTTGTTAACTTAGACAATTCAAATAAAACTGAAGTTATAAATACTTTAGAAAGAAGAATCAATTATAAAGTAATTTTAATCTGTGTATTAGTAGTAATAATTTTTGTGTTTTTATTACCAACTATTACTTCAATATTTGATAAAAGTTCGCCAGAAAATTATACAAACACAGTGAATAACAATTCTTCCAACAACTTAGTAAATGGCTTTATTCAAATTGATAGAAACGATAGCAACATGACAGTTAATGATGTTAGATTTTATAATTTCACAAAAAGATCTAACAATACAATCAGTTATAACTATAAAGCAGAAAAAGCAATTAAGAACACATTAAGTCTAAAATTATACATTGAAATTTATAATAGAAGTGAAACGATTATTTATAGAGAAATATTTAATCCAAGTGTAGAAATAGAAAAAGGTCCAGTATTATCTTCCACAATTACTTTAAATCCAAACTTATACAAAGAAGCTTATTATGTTAAAGTAGTAGAAATTACAGCAGAAAATGCGATAGTTACTAATAGTATAAATTGTACAAAAGAATTTACAGATGGAATATTTAATGTAAAATATAATGTTAAATACAACTTTGGAGAGAATGCATTATTAAGCTATGAAGTAACCAAAAATGCAGTTATAACTCAAATAGAAAATAACGAAGATGAAACAAATGAAAACTCTGATTTAGATAAATATAATAATTTATTTTTACAAGAAGAAGCAGATGTATCAAACACAAATGCAACGGAATATAAGAGGAGTGACAATCACTTAAATTATACAATAGATTTAAGGTCAATAGATTTGCAAGATAGTGATTATGAATTGTTATATAGTATTGGGACAGTGGAAAGGACAGTAAAAGTTGTAGAAGAATCAAATGGATGGAGTTGTAGTAATGAATAATTTACTAATAGGCGACTTTGAGGGCCCATTAGATCTACTGTTACATTTAATAAAGCAAGATAAAAAAGATATATTTGATATAAGTATAACGGATATAACAGAAAAATATATTGATTATATCAAAAAAATGGAAGAACTAAATTTAGATATTGCAAGTGAATATTTAGTAATGGCGGCCGAATTAATAGAAATGAAAAGCAGGCACCTACTTCCTTTAGAAAATAAACAAGAAGACATAGAAGAAATCGAAAATCCAGAAGAAGAATTAAAAAAGAGACTATTAGAATATCAAAAATATAAAGAAACAAAAAATACTTTTTTAGAATTAGCAGAAAAAAGAAGTAATTATTATACAAAAACTCCAGAAAAAATGACATTGTATACAGATAAGAAAATAATAAATAATAGTGAAATAACAGCAAATGACTTACTTAATGCATTACAAAAATTGCTTGAGAGAAGACTATATCAAAAACCATTAAATACAAAAATTACAAAAAAAGAATTGTCAGTTAAGGAACGAGTTGATAAAATAAGAAGTATTCTAAAAAAAGAAAAAACAATACGTTTTGATGATTTGTTTGATAATTTTGAAAAGTCTTATGTAATTGTTACTTTCTTATCTATTTTAGAAATGGCTAAAAATGGAGAAATTAATCTTAAACAAAAAAATAATTTTGAAGAAATATATCTTGAAAGAGTTGATTAAACATGAAGTATAAAAGTGTTGTAGAAGGGATACTTTTCATTGTAGGGGATGAAGGTACAACAATAAAGGAAATTAGTGAAGCATTAAATATATCCGAAAGTGAAGTTAAAGAAATATTGACAGAATTAAGAAAAGATTATGAAAAACCCGATAGAGGTATAAGAATATCTTTTTTAGGAAATACATTTAAACTTACAACAAAAAGTGAGCATAAAGAATTTTATGAAAAACTAGTAACAGATAGTCATGAATTTTCTTTATCCAATGCTGCATTAGAGACTTTAGCAATAATTGCATATAATGAACCAATAACAAGAATAAAAATAGACCAAATTCGAGGAGTATCAAGTATACAAATTATTAGAAAATTAATGGCAATAGGTTTTGTTAAAGAATGTGGTAAAGAAAATAGTATAGGGAAACCAAATTTATACAAAACTACAAGTGAATTTTTAGATTATTTTGGTTTGGCAACCAAAGAAGATTTGCCAAAATTGCCAAATTTGGAAAAACCTATAATTGAAGAAGAAAAAGATTTATATCATTCTAATTACATAGAAAAATAGAGTGTTTTTATTCAAATTTAAATAAAAAAGAAAATTACATTTTTGATATATAATTTTCTTTTTTTTAAAATGTACTAATAAATTTTTTTATTTATTCCAAATTGACTAATTCAACCTACATACTTATGGTACCCTTTTGGTGAAAATACAATAATTTTTATATTATTATTGTCATAGGATTATTTATTAAATAAAAATATATTGCGACACAAACAAAATCTGCAGCCAAGCCTGCATAATTATTACATTCCTCTATAATAGAATTATATGCAATTATGGTTATTTCAAGCAAATTTCCATCTTTACAATCATCTTTTAAAATTGAATATGCTTTTTTAATTCTTTTAAATCCAGATATATATTCTTTATGAACATTATTTTCTAATTCATTTTTTTCTAATTTATAATAGTCAAACAAATTAGTGACCTTATACTTTATAATGTTAGGAAACTGTTTTGAAACATTTCTTGCTATTTTTCTAAATTTATAATGGTATATTATATCTTTAAAAGTTGTACTTTCTAATAAGTTTTTTACTTCATCTAATACATCAATATCAAATTTTTGAGTAATTATCTGAGTGCTAACAATGGGTATTAACAATTCTATAATTCCAAAATTTATTTTTCCACCATTTCTATTATTAAAACTTTTCTTTTGAGCTTTATAAGCTAAATCATATATTAATTTAGGCTGCTTATAATTATTGTTTTTTATTCTTTCAGACAATTCATAAAATACTTGCCCAATATTAACACCAGATATAAGAAAATATTCTAATTTAGATTTTTCTTGCCAATCTTTTTTTCTAGAAGTACACCCTGCCTTTTCAGGAATAGGCTCTAATACACTCGCTAAAATAACATAACGCATAATATCAAAAGAATTATAGTTCATAAAAACCTCCCAACTATAGGCATAATGATTATTGTCATTATCTAAGTATGTTTTTAAATTAATATGAAAAATTTAAATCACCTATAAAGTCTATCATAATTTCATACAAATTAAAACTCGATCTATGTAAGTTCGAGTTTCTTATCAATCTGGTCCATTGATAAAAAATCAAATGACTTTTCTTACAATCAATGAATGGATAGTAATAATCAATAACTAATATAAATTTATAGTACCTAACTACTAGACACTACTTTTTTACATAGTTTAGGAACTACCCCTTTTTTTCTCAAGTGTTTCTACTTTTTCATTTTCTAACTATGTCAAAAAATTTACAATTAAATTAGAATTATATAAAACTTTTAATAAATTTATTGGAAGCATATCCAAATTAAAAGAACAAATATCAGAAGTCATAATAACTTCGCCCATTATATTAAAATCTTCACTACTTAATGTATTTGAAATAATCACAATATCTAGATTACGATTATTAAATTCTTGTTGTAAAAAATGGTAAAATCGATTGAACTCAGATACTGTAATAAAGCTTTAGTGAAAAAATGATTTTTTGATTTAATAAGTAACAACGCTATATATTCTTTTCCTAAAAAATGTTTTCATAAAACCTCTCATATGAAATGATTTATACATTTATTGTACTACATTTAGGCAGTATATTCTATAGTTTATGTGATATTATAGCAAATTTTATAAGATGTAAATACTATATAGAAAATGACACCACAACACTACGTCATAAGTTGATGTTAAGGACAAATAATCATGAAACCTTATAATTTTCTTTCTATTTTACAATTTATATATATAGAAGTCGATTAGTTCGACTAATTTCCCAATGGTGCCATTGTGAAAGTTATCTACAACTTGTTGGCAATTTAATATAAGAAGGAATTACTATTCAAAATGTAACATACATTTTTGAAATTTTATTAAAAATATTTCTTGTTCGATTGTTTTAGAAATTCATTTATTATATAATTCTAACAGGAACATTTGATGTGAGTGTCGTCCTCCAATCTTAAGAAAGAAAGGAGGGATAGAAATGAAGAAAAGAACTTTTGTAATAAAAGTCCTTCGTCTTATTGCTATCATTTTATTACTCCTTACCTTATTGGTAATAGCAATAAAAATATGACACTCTTTCATCTCTGATTGAGTGTCAATCCTAATTTTATTAGAGGCGACATTCGCTTTCGGAATCGAATGTTCCTCTTTTTTATTTTATGCAAGTTTCCTTGACACATTCATAATAACATAAAAAAGAACTTTTGACAAGTCCTCTACATATAACTCGTAAGTTCGAGTTTCCTATCAATCTGGTGCGAGAGATGGGACTTGAACCCACACGGTATTGCTACCAAAGGTGTTTGAGACCTTCGCGTCTACCATTCCGCCACTCTCGCGTAAAAAAATTATACCACGATTTTATAATAATTCAAACAAATTATTTGTAATATGTTAATCCTTTTTTAAAATTATACCCTATCATTAGTTAAAATTATACCTTTAAATATATAGTATAATATCTCTT
>CALVVO010000009.1 GCA_944363885.1 uncultured Bacilli bacterium
TATACCAAAGAAAAAGTAAACACATCTTTTTTGTGTCTACTTTTATTTTACAACTTCATCTCGCTATCTTTATTTTATTATAAAAATGTATTTTTATAATGATTGAACTTTTTTCCTAGAAACTAAATATGTCACAGATCCCACAGCTAACAATACAGCACCAAAAACAATGTAATTTGCTACTCCAGTTTTTGGATTTTCAATTGTCTCATTTAATATTTTAATTATAGGACTACATTGATTAGCAGCAGTATTTTGCACAGTATTTCCGTTAAATACAATAATAGGTGCTTCATTAATAGTTAAATCCAAACCAATAATACTATCGTCAACGACAGATTTCAAATTTAAACTATATCTTATTTTTTCAACTTGATTTGGTTTAACATCGCCAACATTCCATTGTATTGCCTTAGTATCTTCATCTAACACTGCATTAGTAGGATTATCAACTAAACTTATGTCAAAATTTTCTACTATATAAGTTGCCACAGGCATCGTAATAGCAGTTCCAGTCTTTGTTGGAATCAATGTACCTTGAAATGCAGCATTTAAATCTTCAATATTATCGACATTAATCACATTTTCTATAGTTTCAGCAGTAGATGTATAGTAAATAATAGTTACATCGCTAACATCTGCTGTTATTTGACTAGTTAAATCTGTAGCACCATTCGTCTCATCAGCAATAACTATGATTTTATTTTCGCATGAAGAACTAAATGATGACAAAGCACTTTCAATAGCGTCATTTAATGTTGCACCATCGCCAACTGTTTCTTGTCCAATTTCTTCTACACCTTTTGCCGCCTCAGTAATTGTTTGACTAAATGGTTTAACAATTAACTGTTCAGATACTAATATAGAAGAAATCTTATTATATTCAGTACCAGTCTCAGTAAATATATCTTCTGTCAAGCTTTTAAAGTTGTCTATCAATGTTTCACTATTAGACTTATTAAATACATATACTATTTCACTATTTTTAGCATTATTTAATGTTAACTCAATAGTGATCTTACCATTTACCAAGTCTTCTTCAACAATCTCTTGTCTTAATGAACCAACTACATCTCCTTCTGAAGTTTTAAATAAATATTGTTTAGCCTTTTGAACTATTTCTAAACGATTGTTAGCCGCATTTAACAATGGCAAATTTATTAAACCTATTAATAAAATGCATCCTACCATAAATAGTTTTTTAACCTTCATCTTAATTTTCCTCCTTTATTCTAAGTATATTATATCACTTTTAATTATTTTTCAAACATTTTTTTCACTATTTTACACCATTAATTTGTTCAATTATTAAATATTTTATGCTATCATTATTATAGAAGGGTGATTTTATGGAATTAATAAAACTAAATTTTTCTAATACAGAAATTAAATTTTCATTGGAAAATGACAACAAAAATATATTAAATTTCATTAATTCCAATACAATTTATAAAAACGAATTACACTATTCATTCAAATATCTAATTAAAAATCAAAAAAAAATAACAACAATTATAACAAATTACTTAAAAATTAATTCCTACGGGAAATTTATCTTTAGCAATGAAATAATTTTTAACGAGTGCTTTACAATTATACAAAACTTTGAATTTCCAATAGATATAGATATAAAAGGAAACAAATCACTAAATTATGAAACATATAAAAAAATACTAAAAATTAAAAATTTAAATTCCATTTCTTGCTATTTTATGCCAGAAAATTATGTGCACACTTTTACTTTAAAAAATATTAATGTATATTTTTCTTTTAAAAGTAGTTTTAGTAAAGATTTTATAAAATTAAATCAACTATCAAGTATGAAAAATATATATTATAAAAGAAATATTATTTTAAATGATTCAATAATAAATGACTTTAAAGTATTTTTAACTATAAATCAACACTTAAAAATCATTCACATTTATGATTATTCATTAAATTTAATAGAAAAAATAATTGATTATTCGAACTCCGAAACTTACACTATTTTAATTCACCAATCTGAAGAAAATGTTACACTGCTAAATAAAGATTTTAAAAAATTAAAATTTATAAATAAAAAATATAAAAAGAAAAATGGTGAAATTAAGTTTATTTTCGCTGAAGATTTTATAAAAAATAACCTTTTTAAACAATTAACATATAGCAATTTAAAAGTTTGTTCTGCAATTATAATTTATTTAGCTTTTGTACTTCTAATTTCAAATTATTACAATGACTATATTACATGGTTCAATTCCAACGCAATAATGAATAGTTTATCCACCAATGAAACAACTGAAATTCTTGTAGACGAAGAAGAAAATGAACCAATTTTATCTACAGAAGAAGAAGCAGAAGAAAACATAAATCCTTACGCAAATATTCCTACAAATCTAGAAACTTTAAAAACTTTAAACGAAGATACAGTAGGATGGCTATCTGTAAACAATACCAAAATAAATTATCCTGTTACACAATCAACAGACAACAGCTATTATTTAAATAGAGATTTCTATAAAAAAAGAACAGCAAATGGCTGGATATTTATGGATTATCGAAATGATTCAATTAACTTAAGCAAAAATACAATAATCTATGGGCACGCCCTATTAAGCGGATATATGTTTGGTGATTTAAGAAAAACAATTAAAAGTTCTTGGTTTAAGAAAGAAGAAAATTTATATATTACTTTTAACACATTAGATAAGGAAATGAAGTGGCAAGTTTTCAGTATTTATAAAACCCCATATACAACTGATTACTTAAAAGTTAACTTTTTTGATGACGAAAGTTTTCTAAAGTTTGCAGATTTAATCACAAGTAGAAGCGTCTATAATTTTGGTGTCAATATAACAAAAGATGACTATATTTTAACTCTATCAACTTGTTCCGGAAATGATAATAGTAGATTAGTTTTACATGCAAAACTAGTAAAATAAAAAATATTAAAAATTAAACATTTTAATATTTTTTTATTTATTATTTATCATCCAATTATCAAAAATTTCACAGTTAGCACTTTCAGGTGGAGGACTTGCTTTTTCCATTTTTACAATCATTGGTATTTTGAATATTCTACCAAAAGCCACACATGTGCCTGACTGTAATGACTTTTGTTTTTCAATTATATCAGAACTTATATTAGGTATCATTTTAGTTATATAATCCAAATCCTGTGGATGGGTAATTTTAAAAATCAAAAAATTCGCAGCCTGACTTATAACATTACTATTTAAATCAGTAGGCCTTTGTGTTATCAAATCAAGAATTAAACCATATTTTCTGCCTTCTTTACTTATGCGTTCAAAAATATTATATCCAATTAAATCAACATCATCATTAGGAACAACATATCTATGCGCTTCTTCTAAAATAATATGAATAGGAAAACTTGCACGCGGTTCTAAAGACTTTGTAAACTTTAAAAACATTCTACTAAAAATTTTAGTTAAAGTTCTAGCGAATCGATCATCAACGTCTTCCAAATTAATATTTATAACTTGAGCTTTCTTTCCATCAACTAATATCAAATCATTCAAAAATTCCGTAAGAGTATTATATTTATCTTTCGTAAAATATTTTGCATAAGGGCCATTAATAAGATTAGAAAGTTTTACTTTTAATGATATTGCCTCATCATACATATCTTCATTAAGCAAGTATCTTTCACTAAAAAGTGTAAAATTTAAAGCAATTTGCAAATCTTTTAATCCATATTTTACATTTGAAGTATCAATATTCCAAACCTTATCTTCTTGTAAAAAGCCTTCTATATATTCTGAAATAATTGTTCTTTCCGCAAAACGCCCCTCTGAATCAATATCAAAACAATTTCTAAAAACACGCGTAAATCCAATACCAGGAACAACTGCTTGCAAACTTATTTCAGGAGTATTTGTATTAGAAACAATATCAAATATTTGATCTCTTATTTTAGCAGAAGTCTGATTTGTATACATTATTGATGTTATAGCTTTAGCTAAAAGATGGTTTTTGTATGAGTTTACTTGTGGATCATTTGAAGCAAATATTTTAGCCAATTCAATCGCACTTTCCACTATTGAAATTTGAGAATATTTAGTTGCATCCAATAAATTAAGAACATCTTCTATTTCTAACAAATGAACTGGAAGTTGCAATAATGTTTTATCTTTCTGCTTTTCACTAGTTGAAATTAGTTTATAATGTAAATTTGGATTAACTTCATTCAAATTCTTAAACGCATTTATATATTCACCATAAGAATCAAATATAAAAAGATTAGCTTTATAAGGAATCTCATTTTGATTTTTAAACAAATTTTGAAATATTCTACAAATTCCATAAGTTTTACCACTACCACTATTACCAAAGATTGCGGTATGATTTGAAAACATATCATTTAAATCAACCTTTAAAGGGTAATTTTTATATAAAGGACTAACCCCTAAAGTTAGACTTTCTTTATCTTTTCCTACAATTATTCTTAACTCTTCTTCAGTTATTACCCTTACTTTTGCATCCAAACTGGGTTTTTTTAATATTCCACCGACAAAATTATCACTTGTCAATTCTCCTAAAAAGTTTATTTTTAAATTATCCTTATTTATTTCTTCGACTTCGCCTAAAATTTTCTTATCTTCATCTTCAAATACAACATGCACGTTCAGCAAATCCTTCATTAACTCTTCAGAGTGAGACAAGCTAACTAAAGCAAAATTTTTACTTATCATTTCAATTTTACCAAACATAAATCAACCCTTCATTCTTTACCTTGATATTATCACAATATTAAATTTTTTTCAATTTATATAATTTTTTTATTAATGTTTCTATTATAATGAAACATATATTGAATGCATAAGCCTACATTTGTATCAAACTTTTCTTCTAAAAACATCTTGATTTGAAATATATTACCATCAAAACCATAAAAATTCTTAACAAATTTCATAACCCAAGTATCTATAGGGAAAGTATCAAATCGCGCAAATCCAAAAAGCAAAATACAAGAAGCAACTTTCATTCCAACTCCTTTTATTTGCATTAAATAATTTAGTGCATCTAAAGTAGTCATATTATTAATCGTAGAAGCAAAATCTTTGTTACGCTTTAAAAACTCTACAGCGCTTAAAATATACTTATCTCTAAAGCCGATTTTCAACACTTGTAAATCTTCTGATTTTAGCCCAATAATTTTATCATAAGTTGGAAACAAATAATATTCTTTATTTCTAAAATTAACTACATTTCCATATGACTTACAAAATAACTCTATAGATCCCATTATTCTTTTAACATTATTATTTTGACTAATGATATAACTAAAAAGCATTTCCAAAGGATCTTGTTTTAAAACTCTATAAGAACCACAACAATTTAAAACTTCAACAAAATTTAAACTTTTTTTCTTTAAATCATTTATTATTTTTTCATAGTCTCTATTCAAATCAAAATAATCAATTACAACATTTTTCAAATCATTAGAATTATTTGAGTCAACAAATAAATATTTACCACTTTGAAAAACATTAATTACCCTATCAGAAAGAATAACATCAAAGCTTTCGTCTTCCAATTCATAAAATCTAAAGCATTGTCCACTTAATAAAGTTTCAGATAAATTCATATTCCCACAAAATACTTTAATCATAATCCCAATTTACCATAATAATTAATATATTTTCCATTTTTGGAAGTCAAAATCAATGAAGACATAGTAAACTTCTGATAAACATCACTGTTTATTTTATCAACATAATTATCTGGAATATCTTCAACAAAAGGCGTAAAAATTTCAGAGATAGCATCATACTTACCTTTACCAGTAATCCAACTTCTATCAGAATAAATAACTAAGCCGTCCCCTTCAGCAAAAACATCTCTACCCATTAAAAGACGAGAATCATATTGAATTCCAAACAAATTATAAACAGTAGGAAGAACGTCAATACTACTAACATACTTATCAACATAAACTGGCTCATCCATTGCAGAATTATATATAATCAGAGTAGTTTTATATAAATCAAACTTGTCGTCCCTATTAAAAGTACTAACTTCATTAATTTCGCTTTCTTTCAACCCATAAGGATAATGATCAGGTGAGATAACAATTACCGTATCGTCCAATTTACCAGCTTCTTCCAAATAGCCAAGAAGTTTTTCCATAGCGCGATCAAATTCAATATTTGCTGCAATATAAGCCTTTACATTACTACTATAAGGCAAATCAGCGACTAAAGCTCTATTCTTATAACTCATAGAATTTCCCGTAAAAGTATAATTTAAGTGACCACTTACAGTCATATAATAAGTCAAAAACTTCTCTTCATTAATAAAACTTGAGTAAGTAACATCAACCATTTCAATATCACTCTCTGGCCAAATTCTACAATTCATCAACTTTTCCAAACCATTTCCACAACCAACATAATTAAAACCTAAATTCGGATGCGACAAATTCCTATCATAATAAGCATAAGAATGGTCATGCCAAGCATTAGCCACATATCCTTGATTTTTAAACATATTTCCTAAAGCAAAAGGCATATCAATAAAACTACTTCTATACATACTCCAAACACCTTCTTTAGGTATTAAAGAATTCATAAACATATATTCCCCATCAGATGTAGACACAGTAAAAAGTGGCTGATAATAATTATTAAAGACAAAGCCATTAGTGCTCATTTTATATAAAGTAGGAGTTAGTTCCTTGCTAATAGCAATAGTATCAAGACCCTCTGCAGTTATATAAATTAAATTCTTATCTTTAAACATGCCAGTATAATCATTTTGTTCCGTAGGTTGAACACTAGAAAAATATTCATGCATAGATTTTACAGTTTCATCAGTTTCATTAATTAACAAAGAAGCAAAATCTATATCGAGCATATTATATTTAACTTCCTCTTCAATAACCACTTCTTCCTTATCTGAATCATCAATCCACAATTTTTCTTCAAATCCAAAAATAAATCTTTTAAAATCAAGTCGTTCCATTGTTAATAAACCCATTTTATTAACAGTTAAAATAGGCGCATGTGTTTCACTATAAAGCCTTTTGTAAGAATACATTCCTTCATCATTAAAATGAATAATCATTCCAGTTGCAACAAATAACAAAACCATAACAATTAAATTAAATATCAAACCAAATTTATTAAATCTTTTAAAACCAAAAATCTTATGTCCAAAAATAGCAAATAACAAAGTTGGTATAAACATTAAAACAAGAGGAATCCAATTTCTCACCATCATATCCAAAATTGCACTAAAAAATCCAAATACCTGAACAGTTCCAGTAGTCAAAGAAAATACAGAAAAAATAGAATCATAAAAAGCATAATAAACCAACTGAGCCATAAATAAAACAGTTATAAAAAAACTTAATATAGTGCTCAAAACATGATTTACCTTTTCAGAATAAATATTTGAAACAAAATACAAAAGCATAGCAATTGGAATACTAAAAAATACTATCACCAAAGTATCCAATGAAAATAAATTATTAAAAACAAAAAATTTATAAACCAGTTCCAAATATATAATTAAAAATAAAAACCAAAACAAACTTTTTAACTTTTTCATAATGCACTCCCTAATTTATATTATATCACAATTAAACAATTTAAAAACAACAAAGTTAATAACAATGTTGTTTTTAACGTTTTTAATATTTACTCTACAGTAACGCTTTTAGCTAAATTCTTAGGTTTATCAACATCACAGCCTTTCAACTTAGCAACTTCATAAGCAATAAACTGAAAAGGAATAATATTTAGTAAAGGCTGATAAAACTCTGAAATTCTAGGAACTCTAATTATTTCATCAATTTTCAAGTTATCAATGTCAACATTTTCTGATGCCAAAAGATATAAACTAGCACCCCTACTTTGAGCCTCAATAGCATTTGACAAAGATTTTTCCTTAATTTCATCATTAGTTATTATAGAAATCACCGGAGTGCTTTTATCAATCAAAGCTATTGGGCCATGCTTTAATTCCCCCGCTTGATAAACATCACTATGAATATAACTAATTTCCTTAAGTTTCAAACTAGCTTCAAGTCCTACAATATAATCAATACCTCTACCAATAAAATAAATATGTTCTTTAGACCAAAGCTTATTAGCAATTTTTGAATAATCAATTTCAAACAAAGGTGTTAAGTAACTTTTTAAATTTTCAAAAGTCTCAATTAATAAATTTTTCTCTTCATCGGATATCATTCCTTTAATATAACCCAACTTTTGAGCAATCAAACTTAATTCCAAAACTTGTGAAAAATAACCTTTTGTAGTTGCAACAGCAATTTCTGGCCCAGCTAACATAGGCATAACCATTTTAGCTTCCTTTGCAATAGTCGAAGAAGGCACATTAACAATAGCTAAAGTATCAACACCTAAATTATTTGCCATTCTCAAACAAGCCAAAGTATCTGCTGTTTCACCACTTTGACTAACAACAATAACTAATGACTTATCACCATAAAAATGTTTTTTATATCTGTATTCACTTGCAACATCAACATTAATGTGAATACTTCCGTCACAAACATAAGAATCAATTAAATATTTACCAACATTTGCAGCATAAAAAGCACTCCCGCATGCAACTATATCAACATTATTGTACTTTGAAATATCTGGAATATCATCAGAATAATTTTCATCTTCAATAAATTTATTAAAAAGCTTAGTGCATAAATCTTTTTCTTCATTCATTTCTTTTAACATAAAATGTTCAAAACCACCTTTTTTGGCATCTTCTAAAGACCATAAAGCAGTTTTAACTTTTTTATCTACTAATCCGTCCTCATCATAAACCAAAACATCATTTTTAGTAATTTTTACTACCTCTCCCTCTTCAATGTCAATATATTTTTTTGTATAAGGCAAAATAACAGAAATATCAGAAGCCACAAAATTTTCATTTTTTCCAATTCCGACTATTAACGGACTATCTTTTCTCATCGCATACAATGTATTCTTTTCATCATCAAACATAATAACTAAAGCATAACTTCCCCTCATTTTCATCTGAGCATACACTAAAGCATCATATTTACTACCTTTATAACTATCAATCAAAGCTGCTATGACTTCAGAATCAGTATTAGTCAGAAAAGAATAACCAATTACTTCTAATTCCTTTTTTAACTCTCTATAATTTTCAATTATCCCATTATGAACTAAAACAACATTATTTGTAAAATGAGGATGACAATTAACTTCATTTACCTCTCCATGAGTAGCCCATCTAGTGTGGCCAATACCCATAGTATAGCTTTTATCAAAATCTTTTAATTTCTCTTCAAGATTAGTAATTTTCCCAACACTTTTAATTATTTTAATATCTTCATCATTTCTAATTGCTATTCCTGCCGAATCATACCCCCTATACTCTAAACTTTTTAAACCATGTACTAAAACATCAGTAACATTTTTGTTACCAACATAACCTACAATTCCACACATAAAATTTTTCCTCCACGTAAAACAAATTAATATAATACACCTTTTGTAATAATAAAATATTTTATTTTTTGTAGTGTATTTAACGATTATACAACCGCAGTAGTACCCGCCGAAAAATTCGATTATCTACTGACCTCGTCAACTATAAAAGTTCTGGCGCTAATCAAATATTTATATTCTACCCTCCTTATAAATATTTAACTAATATAATTATATCATAATTTACAACAAATTATAACTCTACATGTAAATAATAGTACAATTCAATGTATATTTACATTTTTAGTTTACCATTAAACCCCTTACCACCTTTTAAACCATTTGCATTTTCTAAAATATTACTTTCAAAAGAATAAATTTTTTTCCTTTTTTTCTTATAATTTTTAATAGCTAAAGTAATTAAATCATCTAATAAAGTTTTATAATCTTTACCACTTTCTTTCCACAAATAAAATGACAAAGACCCTGGAATTATATTAGGCTCGTTTACGTAAACTTTACTATTTTTATTGTCAACCAAATAATCAATTCTAACAACACCAGACAAATTCAATATTCTAAAAACCTTTAAAGATAATTCTTTTATTTCACTAGTTAACTTATCACTTATACGTGCTGGAATAACCCTATTTGTGTTAGTTATGCCCTTATTTTTATAACCTTTTCCCCCGCCAATATATTTGTCTTTATAACTTAAAAATTCATCAACTCCCATTACTTCTTCTAATGCGCTTACTTCAGCATATTCATTATTTCCAATCACACTTGCATTCACCTCAATTAAATTATTAACTACTTTTTCAACGACTATTTTTTCATCATATTTTATTGCATCTACAATAGCTTGTTTTAGCTCTTCAACATTATGGACAACAGCAATACCAACACTACTGCCTAAGCTTGCGGGCTTAACAATAACCGGAAAACTTAACTTTAAAATACTATTAATTATTTTTTCTTCATCATCAACATACTCATAATCATAAAACCATACATAATCAACAATTGGCAATCCTTCACTTTTAATTAACTGTTTCATCACTACTTTATCCTGCCCTATAGCAGAACCCAAAATTCCACTACCAACGTAAGGAATACCTATACTTTCCAAATATCCGGCTATAGATCCATCTTCCACATTATCACCATGTACTATTGGAAAAGCAATATCAATTTTATTTTCAATTCGTTTAATAAAACCTTTTTCCCTTAATAACCAAAATTCATCTTTAAATTTACACAACGTAACAGGAATAATATTTTTAAATAAAAAATCACTATTCTTATAATTGTCAATATTTAAAAGATCCATACCAGTATACCAATTTCTATTTTTATCAATATATATAGGAACAACTTCATACTTATCTTCATTAATATTTTTTATTGCTTGTAAAGCACTTATAATGCTCACTTCGTGTTCAACAGTTTCGCCACCAAAAATAACACCAATTTTTATTTTCATAACTAACTCCTTTCACTAAATAAATCAGGTAAATCATTTTCCAAAAGCACATAAGTACTATTTTCTCTTAACTTTTTTATTAACTCAAACGCATCTTTAACATCATTTAGCACATGAACATTTTTCATATCAAATCCAGATTCTTTAAGACCATCATAAATATATTGCGTGGCCTTTTTTCCAATTAATATAACCTCGTCTGTTTTTCCTACCATATACTGCCCAAACTCCTTATTTAACCTATTTTGTAAAGAACCCAATTCAATCATTCCGGGAGTAACAACAATTTTCTTACCTTTCATCATAGATAATACATCTAGTGCCATTTTAGAGCCTATCGGATTAGAATTATAAGCATCATCAATAATATAAATTCCATTCACTAATTTAAGCTCTAATCTATGCTCGACTGGTTCAACTTTTTTAACTGCATATATTAACTGATCAATACTTATGCCCAGTTCCTTTCCAAGTGCAATACCAGAAAGAATATTATAAACATTTGCTTTTCCTAATAACTTAGTTTCAAACTTATACTTATTACTATCACCCTTAAAAACGCAAGTAAAAATTGTCCCCTTATTAGTTAAATGAATATCTTCAGCATAAACATCAACGTTTTTATTATCAATACCAATCCACAATATTTTAACATTATTTTTCAACTTATAATCTAACTGTAGCTCATCATCACCATTTAAGATAGCAACACCATCAGAAGGCAAACTCTCAATAAGTTCAAATTTAGTTTTTTGAATATTTTTTTGAGACAAAAATGTTTCCAAATGAGCAGTACCTATTTTAGTCAAAACACCATACGTAGGATGGACTAAATCACACAATTCTTTAATTTCACCAACCCTACATGCACCCATTTCTGCAATAAAATAATCATTAAATTTATCCAAATAATTATTAATTGTAATCATTAAACCATTCGGCGTATTATAATTTTTAGGAGTTGGAAAAGAATTAAATTTAACATTCAAAATATCATTTATAATATTTTTACTACTTGTCTTACCATAACTACCAGTTATACCAATTACTTTCATATTTTTCATATTATTAAGTTTATTAACAGCTTTTGTTCTATAATATAAAAACACACACTTTTCAATAGGCTTATTAATTAAATTCACTAAAATTATTATTAAATATAATAAATATACAAAAAAACCTAACAACAAATAATAAATATTAATAAAGTAAAAATCAAAAACTAAAAGTATAACAAATAACAAAATAAATAATAACAAATATAAAGTAAAAAACATCCTTTTAACTCTTGCAGTATAAACTAAAGGCTGTTTACTTTCCTTATTAAAACTCAATTTATAACCAAAATACATTATCAAATATATTACAAAAAATATTAAAACTGATAATTTGTAACTTATAAACATAAACATTGGAAAAAGCAAAAATATTAAATCCCAAGTTAAAAAAATACTAAAAAAATTACTCTTTAGCCAATTTGTATAAGAATCAAAATGATACCTATTCTGTTGAAACATATGCATAACGCGTTTACTTTTTATATTAAAATAAAATAAATATGAAATTAAAGAAACTATAAAATAGTAAATCATTTATTACCTCCAAAAAAAGATTTTAAAATTTTAACACACTCATCTAAATGTTCTAAATAAGCGTAATGACCTGCTCCTTTGATTTTAATTACAGCTGAGTCTTTAATCAACTTTTCCAATTCATAAGCGTTTTCTACACCAACAACTAAATCATTAGACCCCCAAATAATTAATGTAGGGCAATTTATTAATTTAACATTTTCTTGTATATCAGTGTTAACCGTACTAACCAAAACATTCCGCATCATATCACTTGCATTTTTATAATCAGTAGACCCAATATGATTTTTCATAGCATTTCCAATACGTTTTAAGCCAGGCACCTTCATAATTAACTTTAAAATCTTAGTTTTCAAAGAAAGTTTTTGAACATTTTTTTTAAAAGGGCTCGCAAATACAACTAATTTTTTAACTTCATACTTACTCGCATAGATAAGAGAAACTTTACCGCCAAAAGAATGTCCAATTAAAGAAATATTTTTCAATTTCAAATGTTTTACCAATTCATTTAAAGCATCAGCGTAATCAAAAACACTCCAAGAATAAGTTGGCTCACTACTCAATCCAAATCCAGGCAAATCAACAATTAAAACATTATAATCATTTTTAAAATTATCAGCAAGACTCCTCATCATCTCAATATTTTGTCCCCAGCCATGTAAAAAAACAAGTACGTCACCATTAGAATTTCCATATAAAACATAATTAATATTCACATCATTAACTTTAAAAGTCATCAAACCACCCAATATATTTTATTTAATATCATAATCTAATTATAACATATTTTTTTTTTAAAATTGACAGTTTAAATACAATTTGATAATATAATAACTCAAATAAGGGGGATTTTATGAGAGAAATTATTCTTACAAATGAATTAAAAGAAAAAATACTAACACCGGATAACTTTTTAGGAAAAGGCAATGAAGGAAGAGTATTTAAATACTCAGATAGTGAAACTATAAAAATATATTATGGTATTTTTAATGATTACATTTTTCATTCAGATAGAAAACCAAATGACATTGAATTAGATGCAAGCGAAACATATCATAATCGCATTTTAGATTTAGAATTAAGGCAAAATCTAATTGGAAGAACAAGTTTACCTAAAGGTAGAGTAACATTAAATGGATTGACAATAGGATGTATATTAAAATATCATGGTAATCATTTTCCATTAGTAATGCATTATTTTGAAGATGATGAAACTGTTTTAAAAACCTTTAGAGAAATATGTAAATCAGTAAATGAACTAACTACATACTGTATCTATCCAACCGATGTACATGAACAAAATATACTTATTGAAAACAAGACAAATATGCCTGAATTAGTAGACGTCGATGGAGAATATATACACATAACAGATATGCCAGATCAAAGTGATGAAGACGAAACCTATTACAAAACAATGTTACTGATTACTAATTATATAAGACTTAAAAAAAGCAATAATCCTGCAATGAGTGATGAAGAGGTTTTTGAAAGCATAAATATCTCTCCAGAGTTTACAGAACTACTACTACGATTTAATCCAAGTTATGAAGAAATCATGGAATTAATAAATTATCTACTAAAAGATAAAGTCTTAGAAAAAGCACCTACATATAGATTAATAAAAAGACCATTTTAATATTCACAAAGTAGCATTAAATGTTATAATATAAAATATAGGAGGAAAAGATGTTAAAGATATATAATACACTTACCAGAAACAAAGACGAATTTAAAAGCATCCACGAAAATAAAGTTGGATTATATGTCTGTGGTCCAACCGTATACGGCTATCCACATTTAGGTCATGCAAAAAGTTATATAACATTTGACGTTATACATAGATATTTAAAATATCTAGGTTATGATGTAAAATACGTTCAAAATATAACTGACGTAGGGCATTTAGTTGGAGATGTAGATGAAGGCGAAGACAAAATTGAAAAACAAGCAAAAATCGAGCAAACAGATCCAGTTGCCATAGCATATAATTATGAGAATATATATTTTGATTGTATGGACAAATTAAATATAGAAAGGCCAACAATCAGTTGTCGTGCAACGGGACACATCATCGAAATAATTGAAGCCGTAAAAACTTTAATAGAAAAAGGATATGCATACGTAACTGACGAAAGAAACGTTTACTATCGAGTAAAAAAATTTAAAGGTTACGGAAAACTATCAGGAAGAAACATAGAAGAAAATTTAAGTGGCGAGCGAATTGAAGTTAAAAATGACAAAGAATGCCCAGAAGACTTTGCTTTATGGAAACATGCAGAAAAAGGACACATAATGAAATGGCCAAGTCCATGGGGAGAGGGATATCCTGGATGGCATATTGAATGTTCAATAATGTCAAAAAAATATTTAGGAGAAACATTTGATATACATGGTGGTGGAATGGACAATATTTTCCCACATCACGAATGTGAAATTGCACAATCAGAAGCGTTAAATGATAAACCATTTGTTAACTACTTTATACATAACAATCTAGTAACAGTTAATGGCCAAAAAATGGGAAAATCACTAGGGAATTTCATTACATTACCAGATTTATTCAAAGAATATGAACCTAAAATAATAAGATTTTATGTGTTATTAACACAATATAGAAGACCAACAGATTTTGAAAAAGAAAAAATAGAAGAATCCATTAAAAATTATGAAAAAATAGAAAAAACATATTTTAAAATAAAAAAAGAAACAAAAAATTTAGAATCAATTGAAAAAGATGAAGAGATAGAAAACATAAAAAGAGATTTTTTAAATGCAATGGATGATGATTTCAATACATCCCTAGCAATAAGTCACATATATGAACTAATTAAAATAGCTAACTCAGAACTAAACAAAAATGACAAAAACTTAAACAAATTAAAAAATATTAAAAATGTTTTAGATGAATGTGCAGTAAACATTTTAGGTTTAAAATTTGAAGAAAAAGAAGAAAACAAAACAGACGAAAAATTATTAGAATACATTCTAAATTTAAGAAATCAACTAAGACAAAACAAAAATTTTGAACTTAGCGATCAAATAAGAGATGATTTAACAAAACTAGGATATGAAGTAAATGATAAAAAATCGAACTAAAAAGTCCGATTTTTTTTAAAAATTAAACATCAACCATTCTGGCTTAAATAACATTAACAAGCCAATAATAATCATAATAACTCCACCAATTAAATGTGAATATTTAGTATATTTATTAGAAATACCTTTTATTTGTAAAGTCTTCATAGCTACAAAAAATATAACAATATCATCTAGCATAAAAAATAAAATATAAATTAATATATAAATAGAATACTCTAAAACACTTAAATTATTTAAAGCAAGTACTTGTGTAAAAATAACAGGTAAACCTAAAGAACAAAGTAACTCTAGCACATTAACTGAAACTGCTAATAAAATAATTCCAATTAAAGAAAACACAAAATATTTCTGAGCCAAAATAACCTTAATTTTTTCCATTATTTTTTTTCTGCTCTTATCATTAGTAACAGTACAACCAACATCAGAATTTTTATTTTTAAAGAAATTATAAATATTATAAACACCAAAAATAGTTGCAAAAGCAGCAATCATAATTCTTATAGCATCAACACTAGAAACAAACACGGCCAAGTTGAGCCAAGAAACCATAAATAGCAAATAAACCAGTCCACTAGTTATCAAAAAAGTTAATCCAAGTATCCACATTTTCTTTCTATCATTCATACCAAACAACATAGAAATCAAGAAAATTAAAATCCACAACGCACAAGGATTAAAGCCATCAACAAATCCCATCACAACAGCTAGCAAAGGCAAAGAAACAGATTTAGCATTAATTTCACCTAAAATAGGAACTTCATAATTATCCAAAGTAGTATTTACTTGCTCTTTTTGTTCCGAATTATCCAACACTTCATCATCATTTGTAACATCTTTATCTGGCACAGTTTCCAAATTACTTTCATGAATACTAACACCCAAATACTTACCAATTTCATCTTCATAATCATTAGCCAAATAATAATTTATCAACGTTTCAATTCTCGAAGAAAGCGAATCACTAAAACCAATTACAACATCATTGCCAATGACTAAAAAAGGGACACCATTCGAATCATAATTTAAAATATTTTGAACTTCATAATATCTAGTCATGTTTTCACTATTACTTATCTCATACTCATATAGTCTAACATTAGAATGATTTTTCAAATACTCATCAAACCAAGCAAGCTCTTGTTTACAATGAGGACAAGTATTACTATGAAATAAATAAACATTAATATATTTATCTTCCGCATTAATTAACGGAAGAAATAAAAACAAACTTACCAAAAATACCACAATTTTTTTCATTTTAACTCCACTCCCAAATTTACTAAAATATCTTCAATTTCTTTTTTACTATATTCACCATTAATTTTAACTAAAATGCTATTATTATCATCTACAAATTCAATAATAGGCAATTTTTCATTTTCATCAAAGCCCGCAAACTTATCTCTATCATTATCATAATCATAAGAAATATAATCAAAATCATACAAATCTTGTAATTTACAAAAAACATTGTCCATAACTATACAACTCATACACCATGCAGTACTATATTTTATAACTTTAATAATAATCACCTCATTAACTATAATTAAGTATACAAATTTTTTCATTTTTTGTAAACTTTTAAGTATTAAAATTAAAAAATTAAGTATAATTAAAATATGAAGAAAATTATTAATTTTTTTAGATTATTTTTACCAATCATTATAGGCGGAATAGTTGGAATCATAATAAAAAACTATATTGATTACAGTTTAATAGAAAAGCCACCACTTAGTCCACCAAAATTAGCTTTTCCAATCGCTTGGAGTATTTTATATTTACTAATAGGCATTTCATACTATATATACAGAAAAAACAATTATGACAAAAAAACCATACAAATTTACTATATAGGACTAATACTCAATGCATTATGGTCTATAATATTCTTTGTATTAAAACTCAGACTGTTATCAATAATCTGGATTATTGCACTAATTATTATCACAATTATTTTATTTATAAATTACAAAAAGCAAAACAAAACATCTGCATATTTACTAATTCCATACATAATATGGCTAACATATGCTACATACATAAATATAGGCGTATACATACTAAACTAACTATTTAAAAACATCATTCATTAACTTTTCGATACTAACTTTTCTATCGTTAGTATCTTTTTTTAAAATGTTAAGTTCAATTACATCCCCTTCTTTTACATTTGGAACTAAAGATAAAGATATTTGTCCCAAACTTTTGTCAGGTAATTCCACGACCAAAAAATTATCAACAATTCTATCAACTATTACTTTCACTTTGAACCTCCACACTAATATTGTTTCCATCAGAAATCATAACAATATTACCATTAACACTTGTGTTATAAACTTTTGCCCCACTATTTTCCCATCTACTCACAACCTCATCACTAGGCAAATCATATTGATTATCAACGCCAGACATGATAACTGCATATTTAGCTTTAACACTTTCAACAAAATCCCTGCTAGAAGAAGAATCACTTCCATGGTGCCCGACCTTCACTACATCAGCACTCACTTCACTCAAAATCTCATTTTCAACAACTTTTTCTGCATCCCCCATAAAAAGAAAACTTGTATTTCCAAAAATGACTTTTATTACGACAGAATAATTATTAAGTTCACTATACTCTTCATATACAGGAGATAATATTTTTACCAATAAACCATCTTCATCAATAATTAAAGTGTCAGCCTTTGCATTGTTTACTTTATAACCACGTTCACTAATAGTAGTAAGCAAATCTTCATAGGTTTTACTAGTATGAATAACCTTTGGCAAATATATCTCACCAACATTGTAATTTAAAATAATGCTTTCTAAACCACCTATATGATCAGTATGAGGATGTGTCCCAATTACATAATCTAAACTACTAAAACCTCTTTGCCAAATAAAATTTTGAACTGTATCACTTTCATAGCTTTCTCCAGCATCTATTAACATATTTTTACCATTTGGGAATTCCAACAAAATAGAATCCCCTTGTCCCACATCAATAAAATTAACAACTAGTTTTCCATCAAAATCAGTATAACTAGCAAAACTGAAATCACCATAATATTTTGCAGTCAAGGCAAGAAAAACAACAAACAAAAATATCAAAAATTTTTTAAAATACTTCATATCATTTCACTATAACAATTATAACATAAAAGTCTAAACTTATTTAACAAAATATGATATTATAAGTAAAGGTGATACAATGGAAAACTTAATAAAATATATAAATATATATGGTAATTACACATTTGGAGAAAAACAATTTAATGAAGTTGACAATATATTATTTTCACTAATAGTATATTTAAATTTTGAAGGACTATTTAAAAACAAAATCACTATAGAAGAAATATCAAAACTATATTTTCAAAAATTTAATGAAAATAAAATCAATAATTTTAGTTCATTACAAAAGAAAATAACAAAGTTACTAAAAATGATGGCGACAAAAACAAGATTTAAAAACGTTGAAATTTATGACTACATAAAAATAAAAGAAGATACACAATTTGGGGCAATGAGTTTTAGATTTAACAAAAATGAACTTTATATATCATATGAAGGAACAGATAGTTCTTTAATTGGCTGGAAAGAAAACTTTGAGACATCTTATAAATTTCCAATAAAGTCACAAGAAGAATCAATTAAATATATAAATGCAGTAACAAAGAAAAAAGACAAAATCATTTACATCGGTGGCCATTCAAAAGGCGGCAACCTTGCCATGTGTGCTGGAATGTATGCCAAAACAGAAATAAAGAAAAAAATTAAAAAAATATATAACAACGATGGCCCTGGATTTAATATAGAACAATTTAATAGCAAAGATTGGAACAACATACAAAACAAACTCATTACTATCGCGCCAGAAGATAGTATAGTCGCTTATCTTTTAAATCACCAAAACAATATCAAAATCATTAAAAGCACTGCAAAAAGCATAAAACAACACGATCCAACAACTTGGGAATGCTTTGGAGAATTTTTTGAAACAGGAACGAGAACAGAAACTTCAAAAGAATTAGAAACTAAAATTACAAAATGGGTTAATAATTATGACTACGCAAAAAGAGAAAAATTCGTTTCAACTATTTTCAACTTAATAGAAACAAGCTATTCCAAAGTAAAAACCACATCTAAAACTTCACAATTAAGCACATTTATATCAATAATAAAAGAAACAACAAAATTAAATAAAAAAGAAAAAGAATTTATAATAGATGTAATAAAAACCTTATTTATTACAAAAGAAGAACAAAAGGAAAAACAAAATGAGAAAAATAAAAATTAACAGAATATATAATCATTTTAAAGGAAAATACTATATTGTAACTAATATTGCAACAAACACAGAAACAAATGAAGAATATGTTGTATATAGAAGTTTATACGACGATTGTAAACTCTGGGTAAGACCATTAAAATCATTTGCATCAAAAGTAGATAAAGAGAAATATCCAAACATCAATCAAAAATACAGATTTGAATTACAAAAATAATTAAGGAGAAAAACAATGAACATTAATATTAATAAAGTAAAAATAATAGTAACAGTACCAAGCGAACACGTTGATAACTTAAGAAATACAATATGTGAAGCAGGCGCAGGCAAAATAGGGAATTATACACATTGTTCAATTTTAACTAAATGCATAGGAACATTCAAGCCATTAGAACGAGCAAATCCATATATTGGAGAAAAAAATAAATTAGAAGTTGTAAATGAAGAAAGATTAGAAGTAATCTGTGACATAAAAAAAGCCAAAAAAGTTATTTCAAAAATAAGAGAAGTACATCCTTATGAAGAACCAGGTATAGATATAATACCACTTATAGATGAAGAAACACTTCAAGATTTATAAAAACTCGCCATTTTAATAATAGCAAGTTTTTTTTATCAAACAATTAAAAATAACTCATTTAATTAAAATCTTATTTGACTCTACATTCATTGGCAATTTCACTACAAATGTAGTCCCCTTATTTTCCTTACTAGAAACATCAATAGTCCCTTCGGATAAATCTATGATTCTTTTTACGATTGCCCAACCCAGCCCGCTACCTTCAGAAGAATGAGACTTATCAACTTGATAAAATCTAGAAAATATCCTTGATAACTCTTCTTCTTTCATACCTTTTCCATAATCTTTTACGTAAATTTCCAAATAATTATTAACTTGTTTTAATTCAATATCTATTTTACCATTTGAATTCGAATATTTTATAGCATTGTCAATCAAATTCAGCCAAACTTGAAAAATTAACTCTTCATCCCCAACAAAATACATTTCTTCCAAACTTACATTAAGTATAATTTTCTTTTTAGACCACTTTGGTTCTAATAAAAGTATGACTTTTCTAATTTGCTCTGCAATATCTATTTGTTCCTTTTTAACTATTCTATCCTGATTTTGCAATTTTGAAAGTTTCAAAATGTTTGTAGCTAAATTTAACAACCAATTAGATTCCTCAATAATAATATTTGCATATTCCAATCTTTCTTCCCGACTAATATTTGCTTCTTTCAATAATTCCGCAAATCCCTGAATTGAACTAATCGGTGTTTTAATTTCATGTGACGCATTATCTATAAATTCTTTTTGTAAATATTCTATACTCCTTAAATCCTTTACCATTTTATTAAAGTTATCTACTAAATCTTGTATTTCATCATTCCTATTACTTTCTAATTTAACACTAAAATCTCCAAATGCCACTTTTTTAGTCGCCTCTATAATTTGCTTAATAGGTTGTAACATTTTTTTACATATAATATTTACATTAATTATATTAACTAATATGATGCTTATTATAATAAACACAATACTTTCTTTAATAGTATTATTTAGCTCTTGAATTTCGTTAAATTCAATTAATTGATTATCTATTAAAAAATGATAACCAACTGCTGTTACAGAAATTACCAACAAAACTCCCATAGTAAATAATAAAGTTAATTTTCTTTGTATAGAATGTCTCTTTCCAAAAATTTTTTCAAACATAATTATTCCTTCTCATTTATTACAGCTCTATAACCAATTCCTCTAATTGACTCAATTTCAAATTCTTTAACACCACGCATTTTTTCTCTAATTCTTTTAATATGAACATCTATAGTTCTATAATCCGATTCACTATGTAACCCCCCATATTTCTTCCATTAACTCTTGTCGCGTAAAAATAGTATTAGGAGTACTTAACAATTTATATAATAACATAAATTCTTTTTGTGTTAACACATATTTAATATCATTTTTATTTACAGTTAACTGATCATAATTTAGTATCAAATTACCAATTTTAATTTTCTTTTCATTTGTGCTTTGAGCTCTTTTCAACAAAACCTTTACACGCAATAAAAGCTCTTCAATATTAATTGGCTTTACCATATAATCATCTGCACCTAGTAGAAAACCTTCCTTTTTATCTTGTATACTATCTTTAGCTGTAATAAGTAGAATTGGCAATTTATATTTACTTGTTCTTAACTCTTTAATTAACTCAAAGCCATCTATTTTAGGCATCATCACATCAGTTATAATTAAATCAATAAACTGATTATCCATAACTTCTAAAGCTTCTTCCCCATTATTAGCTTCAAAAGTAGTATAATTATTTTTATTTAAACTTGTAGTCAACAACTTTCTCAAATTTTTATCATCTTCTACAACCAATATTTTAAACATTAAATCACATTCTTTCAACTAAATTAATAATTGCATATTATAAAATGTTAGGAAATTTATAAAAAACAAAGTACACATATAACCTTATTTTACTCCTAACATTTTATAGTATATATAATAATTGTGAACAATAAATGAATTATTTTAATTTACATAAAACATAAATTGATTCAAATAAACTTAATATTTCGTAAATTACTAAGAATACTCCCATAATTGATATTGTAATATAACCAAACATAGGATTAAATAATATAAATATACCTATTATTAAAGATATAATCGAAAACACCAGTGTTAACACCCAATTACTTTTAATATCAGTCCTAATATTAAAAGCCAATTGCATTTTTATAATACTTTTTATTATAATAAATATACCTATTAATACAGGCAAAAGTTGAACTAAGAATTTTGCACTAAAAAATATCAAAACACCTGACAAAATATCAAAAACACCCTCAGCAAATTCAAAATTAAATAATCTACTATCAACATTAGTTCTACAATATGACACAATATGCATAATTCCATCTACAACAGCAAATATACCAAACATATAAATTGCCGTTATAGCTGAAGTAACAGGCTCCACAATCAAAAATATTGCAAGAACTAGCATCAAAATAGAAATTATAATAGAGTTTTTTTCATACTTTTTAATAATATCTGTAAACATAATTTATTCCTCATTTATTTACAACTATTTACTTAACTTTTTTTGTTTAAATGCTTCAAAATCAGCCTTCATAGCTTTTCTTTTCTCTTCTATTTTTTGCTTATTTTCAAGCTTTTTAGTTTCACGTAATTTCTTCTTCGCCTCCTTTTTCATTTCTTCTTCAATTTTTTTGACAACTTCTATTTCATCTAAAACGATTACTGCATCTTTGCGAATTATTTTTACTTTATATTTACTAAAATTCAATTCTACAGCATCTCCACTATTTTCTTGAACTAGCATTATAATTGCTACATTACCTTCACCTAAATTATTACTTACATTTTCAATCAAAGAAATACTTTTATCCATGTCGTCGTCATCTATAGAACTTCCTATTAAGCTACCTACACTTCCTCCAAGCAAAATTTCTAAAGGACCACCCAAAACGCCAAATAATCCGCCAAGTAATCCACCAGCTATGGTGTCATCTAAAGTTGTTTCTCCAGTATCAACTCCATCAATAACTATTATTTTATCATTTACTTTTTTTACCAAGCCAACTTGATAAATAGTATAATTGCCATTAATAAGATTTCTTTTTAATTCAGATAATGCTTGATAAACTTCGCTTTCAACTTTAAAAATAACTGTAACAATGTTTTCCATAAAATTGTCCACTTTCCTTTCAATATCCTATATTACAATATAATTATGAACTCAATGTTAACTAATACTTAAAAAAATTTAATTATATAAATTTTTAGAGTAAAGTGTGCAAATGTTAAAATAAATGATAATATACTATTGCTAAAATAGTTATACTTTTTATTACGTTTTAATGTTCTCATTTTACTCACTTCTTTTAAAACTAGATGAAAACATAGTAATTATTATACTATATTCAGACTTAATTCCGTTTTTTTTAAAAAGCGAACTTCCAAATGAAAATTAGCAAGTATAAAGAATATTATAAAAAATAACTTTTAAATTTATCAATTTAATGATACAATATCAATCACGACTAATTATAATTAATACAAAAAAGGAGTTAATCTGAAAAATAAAACTAAATTTATTTTAAGAAAAATACCAAAAAAGGGCAGACTTCCCCTTACCCCAAGTTAAAGTCAAAAATTTAACTATTCAATTATGGCATTTTGATTTACTATTTCTAATAGTTCATTAAATGTAAGACCTAAAGAAAGTAATTGTTTAAGAGATTGTTTAAAGTTATTCTTGGTATATTTTAGTCTATCTTTATCAGATGTTTCATTACTAGCTAAATCACGAGGATTCCAAACTTCACCAGTAAGTAACATATGATAGATGGCAACTAAAATTTTTCTAGCAATAGCAATAGAAGCACGTTTCTTACCACGGCGTTTAGAAATCTTATTAAATTTATTTGAATAATAAGTATTGGTTTTATCTTTAACAGCACAATGTGCGACCTCAACTAAACAAGGCTTAAGATAAACACCAGCACGAGAAATTTTAACAGATTTCTTTTTGCCAGCCGATTCATTACAACCAGGAGTGAGTCCCGCCCAAGAAGTAAGTTTGTAATGGCTAAAGAACTGTGACATATCATCGCCAATTTCAGAAAGAATAGTAATTGCCGAATTTCTATCAATACCAGGAATAGTCATAAGAAGATTGATGTAATTTTCGTAGGGAGCAATTAAATTATTAATGATATCTCTTAAGTTATTAATTTCATTAGTTAAATAATCAATATGATCTTTGATAAGTTTAATTCTTAGTTTTTGTTCAGAAGTAAAACTAATACCTGAAATAGCAGATAAAATGTCTTCACGTGATGATTTGCAATTTTTGTGAAGAGAATTTATAATATCATCATCTGAAAAAGAATTATTATCTAAAATGGTTTGGATAATAGATTGACTAGATTTGCCAAAAATATCAGAGAAAACCATATCAAGTTTGCAGTTTCCAACTGTAAGGGCATTAGTAAATCTATTTTTTTCAGATGATTTCATACAGGTAAGTTTGTAAAGATATCTAGTATATTCTCTTAAAATTCTAAATTTCTTAGATGGAATAAAACTAGAGCGAACAATACCTAGTTTAAACAAGTCTGCAATCCATTTTGCATCCTTGTTATCGTCTTTCTCACCTTTGATAACAGCAACCCATTTAGGATTAGCAACGACGACATTAGGAATAAAACTTTCTAATGCATTGTATACAGGAATATAATACTTGCCGGTAGATTCCATACATACATTTTGACAGTCGTTATCAATCAGCCAGTTTCTAAATTTGACAAGGTCGTTATTAAAGGTTGAGAAACGTTTTTTGTAATATTTAGGTGTGATGGATGTTGAGTCACAAATGACAGCAACAATAAAAGATTTATGCACATCAACGCCACATGCTTTTGAATAAATAACTTCCATAAATAAATCATTCCTTTCAAAAAATATTTTTGAAGGAGTGAGTTGTCTATGTAGGTAACACTAAGAATTAACTAAAGTCAATGATTAATCTACAGCCTTGAAAGGACTACTTATGTGTGCTTGAAACACCTACATTTGCACTTCTTTATATACTGGTTTAATCCCAAGAGTTACAGGAAGTCTGCAACTCACCTCCACGTGCTTTGTAGTACACACTCCTTCAAGACTGATATTATATAGAAAAATAAATTTAGTTCAAGGTTTTCATTCCTATGTGTGCCTTGAACGTAGTGAAAGGAATGAAACTTTATATGA
>CALVVO010000010.1 GCA_944363885.1 uncultured Bacilli bacterium
GTAGGAGTCTGGGCCGTGTCTCAGTCCCAGTGTGGCCGATCGACCTCTCAGTCCGGCTACGCATCGTTGCCTTGGTAGGCCATTACCCCACCAACTAGCTAATACGCCGCAGGCTCATCTTCAAGTGGAGCTTTAAAGGCTCCTTTAATATTTCTATCACATTCGGTATTAGCAATCATTTCTAACTGTTATCCCAATCTTGAAGGCAGATAACCCACGTGTTACTCACCCGTGCGCCACTAGATGCAGAATCCAAATCCATTTTCAATTAATTATCGAGCAAGCTCTCAAATCTCTTTCCAACTTCAATGGGGCATCTCGTTCGACTTGCATGTCTTAGGCATGCCGCCAGCGTTAATCCTGAGCCAGGATCAAACTCTCAATAAAAAAATCAAATTTATTTTTAAATTGATTTCGTTTTCACCTAACTATGAAACTCATTCATTTTACTTAGTTTTCAAAGATCATTCTATCTGTTTTTCTTGCTGTGCTCATATAATATAACAAATTACATTTTTAAAGTCAACAACTTTTTTAATTTTTTTTAAAAATTTTGTCAAATTTTTATTTTTTACGTAATTTGCGGGTAAAAAAAGGCTTTTTTGCATAGCTTTTTTTATTTTATATCTTATTATATGTTCTAAACTGTATTTAATTACTTATTTTTAATTATATTTTTATATATGTTAAAATAATAATTTATGGTTTCTATGTTGAATGGATTAATATTGTTTTTTTTCATTTCTATTAATGAAGTCAGCTCATTTTTTATTATGAAGTTTATTTCTTTTGGATATTTCATTAATCTTTTATGGTAATTGTATTCATTTCTATCTAATATTTTAAATGCTCCATCTGGGAATACTCTTAAATCTAAATCGTAATCTATATATTTTATTACTTTCCCATCTATTACAAATGGACTTGCTATATTACAATAATAAAATATTCCACTTTTTTTTAACTGTGCAATTATATTAAACCATCTTTTTGTGTAGAAAAACATAATGGCTGGTTCTCTTGTATGCCACGTCCTTCCATCTTTTTTTGTTACTAATACATTATTGTTTCCTAAAACTATAAAATCTTTATTTATTTCTAACACTTTTGCATTTTCCCAAGTTTTATATATCATACCATTATGTTTATAACAATGTATAATAACATCTTCTTTTTCTTTTATATTCATAATAGCCTCTCTCAGTTTATATTATACAATATATGCTGTTCAATTAATAGTTTTTTATTTTATGTTTACAATTAAAAAACGGTTATTTAACCGTTTGTATTGCTTTTTGTAATTGTGTGTCTACTTCGTAAGAGTATGTTTCATAATGTTCTAATTTTACTTCTATGTCTGGCTTTAATCCAGTGTTATTGATTTTCGTTCCGTTAGGTGTTAACCAATATGCTGTAGTATATTTTAACATTTCTCCGTTGTCAAGTTTTTCTGTTTCTTGAACGGTTCCTTTACCAAAACTTGTTTCTCCTATTAGCTTTGCTCCGTAACTTTCTTTTAGTGCAGCTGTTAATATTTCCGAAGCTGAAGCACTATTAGAATTTATTAATATTGCAACTTCGTAATTTCTTTTTTCTTCTGTTTCATCTTTGTGTATCCTATATATTTCTCCTTGTTTTTCTAACTGATATATTGTTTTTCCCTTTTCTATAAATAACTCAGCTATTTTAGCAGCTGCATCTAAATATCCTCCCGTATTGTCTCTAACATCTATTATTAAACTATTAATTTTTTCATTTTCCAAATTTTCTAGTTCCTCTTTAAATTGTGAGTAAGTAGTGTTTGAAAATGTCTCAATATATATATACCCTACACCATCAAAATTTTCTGATTGAACAGAAGGTATAATTACATTTTTTACTACAATCGTTGTCATATTTTCTTCTTCGTTTCTTATGTAACCAATTTTTACATTTTCACTTTGCGAACCTTTGATTAAATTTGAAACTTCTTCAGCACTTTTTGTTTCAGTACTCTCTCCATTAACGCTGCTAATTAAATCTCCTGGCTTTAATCCGGCTTCGTCTGCTGGCGAATTTTTAAATACATCTATTACTAAAATATATCCTGTTGTATAATCTTTAGATATTTCTACACCTATACCTTGGTACTCTCCATTTAGTTGTTCTTCTAACGAATCTGTTGTAGTTTTATCTAAATAACTAGTGTATGGATCTCCTAAATGTTCATACAGTGCTTTTATTGCTTCATCTATTAAATCAGAGCCATCTACTTTTTCTACATAGCTATCTAATATGTTGTTATATGCTTCTATAAATTTATCTATTTCTTCACCATTATCACTGCTATAACTGCTTTTTATTTTATTATAATTATTATAAACTATTAAACTTGAGCTAACGCCCACAACTAGCGCCGTCATTATAACTATAACTATAACTTCTAATAGTGAAAAACTGGCACTTCTCTTGTTAGACTTATTATTTTTTGTCACATTTGTTTTATTATTCATTTTGCTCTCCTCACTTATTCTTCAGTAATAATATATCATATTTAATTAATATTTGAAAGATGTTATTCCACATTTTCACAATTTTATTTTCAAAATAAAAAGCATATTTCTATGCTTTATACTAATTCTAATCTTACTATTAATGCGTCGTCTCCACGTCTTTCTTTTAATTTTATAATTCTAGTGTATCCACCATTTCTATCTTTGTAACGAACGCTTAATGTATCAAATAATTTCTTTGTAGCTTCAGTATCATTTTCTAAAAATGCTAATGCTTTTCTTCTAGAAACTAAATCTCCTTTTTTTGAATATGTAATCATTTTATCAACAAATTTTTTCGCTTCTTTTGCTCTTTCTTCAGTTGTTTCTACTTTTTCATGCAATATGCAGTCTTTTGTTAAACCAGAAAGTATACTTCTTCTAATTTTTGTTTCTCTATTTAATTTTCTATATAATGCCATAATACCTCCTACTCTTCATCACGGAACTTTAATCCCATGTCTTTTATTTTATCAATTACTTCTTTTAATGATTTTTTACCAAGATTTCTAATTTTCATCATTTCAGTTTCTGACATAGATGTCAAATCAGATAGATTGTGTATTGCCGCTCTTTTTAAACAATTGTAAGCTCTTACTGACAAATCTAATTCTTCGATTGGTGTTTCAAGTGTTTTTGAAATTGGGTCATCTTCTTTATCTGCTAACAATCCAGTCATGTCTGCTATTTTATTTAATTTTGTTATTACTTCAAAATGTTCAATAAGTATTCTGCTAGCTAGAGCAATGGCTTCTTCTGGCTTAATTGAACCATTTGTCCAAACATTAAGTATCAATTTATCGAAGTCTTCACTTTGTCCAACGCGTGCAGGTTCTACTTCGTAGCTTACTCTTTCAATTGGACTATATAATGAATCGATCGCTATAACTCCAATTTCGTCTTTTTTTAGTAATTTTGCATTTGTCTTAGCATCAACATATCCTCTTCCATTAGATACTGTTAATTCCATATCTAAGCTTCCTCCTTTAGATAATGTTGCAATTACTAAGTCTTCATTTATTATTTCAATGTCTGAGTCCTTTTCTATATCTTTTGCAGTGACTACGCCCTCTTTGTCTTTCTTCAAATGTAATACTTTGTCGTTTTCAGAATAATTTTTTATTACTAGATTTTTTAAGTTTAGAATTATTTCAGTTACGTCTTCTACAATGCCATCTATTTTTTGGAATTCATGCATTACGCCTTCTATTTTAATGCTTGTAACAGCACTACCTGGTAAATTTGATAGCATTACTCTTCTTAATGCGTTTCCAATCGTTGTTCCAAAACCTTTTTCTAATGGTTCTAGTTCAAATTTTCCATAAAAATTGTTTTCAACATATTCTACTACTTTGTATTCTGGTTTTTCAAATCTCAACATTTTTCTTTCCCCTTCCTAATTACATACGTCTTCTCTTAGGTGGTCTGCATCCATTATGCGGTATTGGTGTTACATCTGTTATTCCAGTTATCTCAAGCCCTGCAGTTTGAAGTGATCTAATTGCAGTTTCTCTACCTGCGCCAATTCCTTTCACAAAAACTTCTACCTTTTTCATCCCGTTGTCTACTGCCGCTCTTCCTGCAGCTTCAGCACTTTGTCCAGCAGCAAATGGTGTTTTCTTTTTGCTACCTTTGTATCCAAGGTTTCCAGCAGATGACCAGCTTACTACATTTCCGTTTTCATCTGTTATTGTAACTATTGTGTTATTGAATGTTGCGTGTATGTGTGCTTGGCCAATTGTTACATCTTTCTTGATTTTTCTTTTTCTTCTATTATATGCCATTATTTATTACCTCCTATTTCTTCTTATTAGCTATAGTCTTAGGTTTTCCTTTACGAGTTCTAGCATTTCTACTTGTTCTTTGTCCTCTAACAGGCAATCCTTTTTTATGCCTTGTTCCTTGATATGAGTTGATTTCCATTTTTGTCTTAATATTCATTTCAACTTCTCTTTTTAAGTCACCTGTTAATACATATTTGTCTGCTTCTAATCTTAGTTTATTAACGTCTTCTACAGTAAGATCTTTTGCTCTTATGTCTTCGCTTATTCCTGCATCTTTACATATTTTTTTTGCACGGCTTGGGCCTATACCATAAATGTATGTAAGTGCTACAACGATTCTTTTATCGTTTGGTAAATCTATATTTTTTATACGTGCCATAAATCCTCCTAACCTTGTCTTTGTTTGTGTTTTGGATTTTCACAAATAACCCTAACAACACCTTTTCTTTTAATTATTTTGCATTTGTCGCATATTTTTTTTACTGATGGTCTTACTTTCATTTCTACCCTCCATTATTTTCTATAAATTATTCGCCCACGTGTTAAATCACATGTTGGAATCTCGAGTAATACTGTATCGCCTGGAAAGATACGGATAAGGTTTTGACGCATTTTTCCAGAAACGCGGGCTTCTACAATATGATCGTTCTCGAGTTTCACTTTGAAGTCTCCTCCTGGGATAACTTCTAATACTTTACCTTCAAGTTCAATATAACCTTCTTTTGCCATTCTATCACTCTCCTGTTAGTATTTTGTAACCTTCTTTGGTTACTGCTATGGTATGTTCAAAGTGTGCTGCTACACTTCCATCTTGTGTAGTTATTGTCCATCCGTCTTCTAACATCCATATATATCTTTTCTTTAAACTAAACATTGGTTCGATGGCAAGCGTCATTCCTTCTTTTAATATTAACCCTGATTCGTCGTTATCATAATTAAATATGTATGGGTCTTCATGTACTACTGTGCCAATTCCGTGTCCAGTTAATTCTCTTATGACTCCATATCCTTTTTCTTTTGCAACACTTTCTATTGCTTTGGATACTTCGTTTAGTTTTATTCCCTCTTTAATTACACTTAATCCTTTATAAAGTGCTCTTTCTGTGTCTTCCACTAATGCCTTAATTTCATTAGTAGTTTTACCTACAATGTATGTTCTTGCAGAGTCAGCGTGATATCCTTTATAACATGCTCCAACATCAACTTTTACTATATCTCCGTTTTTAATCTTTCTTTTTCCTGGAATTCCATGGACTACTTCATCATTTATTGATATGCATACGCTTTTTGGATATTCATCATAGTTTAAAAATGATGGAGTGCATTTGTTATCTCTTATGTATTTATCAGCTATTTCATTTAACTTTTCGGTTGTTACTCCAGGCTTTATTGATGTTTTCATTAGTTCTAAAACGTTATATACTACTGTCCCTGCAATATTTATTTTTTCTATTTCTTCTTTTGTTTTTATACTAACCATTTTTCTATCTCTTTCATAGTAGAATCTGCATCTTGTGTTGAATCGATTTCTATTAAATTGTTTTTGCTTTTAAGGTATTCTATTATTGGCTTTGTTTCTTTCATATATGTATCATACCTAATATTGTAAGCTTCTTCTGTGTCGTCAGTCCTACTTTCTAATTCTACTTTACAATCATCACATATCCATTCAACTTTTGGCATATTATAACCTGTTAGTTTATTATATCCTTTTTTGCACTTAGGACAAGTTAATCTTCCAAGAACTCTTTTTAAACCGGTTTCCTTATCTATTTTTAAATATATTGCTTTTCCAATGTTCATTCCTAATTTTTCGAGGATTTCTTCGTAATCTTTTACTTGTTTAAGTGTTCTAGGATAACCATCCATTATAAATGGTGTGTTTTTGTCTAGTGTTTTTAATTTATTCTCTAACATTCTTTTTATTAAGTCATCGCTGACTAGTTTTCCTCTAGATATTATATTTGATATTTCTTTGCCTAAATCAGTTCCACTTTTTACTTCTTCCCTTAATAAATCTCCTGTAGATATATGTATATATCCATATTTTTCTTTGATTAGATTTGAAAATGTTCCTTTCCCAGCTGCTGGTGGAGCAATAAATACTATGTTATTCATATTACCTCTTATATGCTCGACTAGCTACAGAGCTTTCTATTTGTTTGTATGTTTCTAATAATACTCCAACTACGATTAATATACTTGTTCCTCCAAGTGTTACTATGCTTGGCATATCTGATATCCAACTAAATATTATTGGTAGTGCTGCAATTATTGCTAGGAATATTCCACCCATAAATGTGATTCTTGATAATACTTTGCTTATGTAATCACTTGTTTCTTTCCCTGGCCTTATGCCTGGAATGTATCCACCGTTTTTATTTAGGTTTTTTGATAGGTCTTCTGGGTTTACTGCAGCTAAGTATGTATAAAAGTATACAAATATAAATATTAGTATTATATATATTATAAATCCAATCGGTGTAGTTGTTGTTAAATATTTTGTTACAAATAGTTGAAAGTTTTCACTTTTTATGAAATATGTTAGTGTAGTTGGTATTGCAAGTACTGCTGAAGCAAATATTACTGGTATTACTCCTGCTGAATTTAATCTTAATGGTAAATATGTTTGTCTTCCACCATATGCAGATACTGTTCTATTAGAGTATTGTATAGGTATTCTTCTTTCAGCTTCTTGTACATATATTACTCCTACTATTATTGCTATATAAAGTATTATGTAAATTGCATAAGATAAAAGTCCTATATAAATGTTTGTGTTGTTTCCAATTAATGATTTATATGCTTCCATTAACATTGATGGTAAAGTTGTTACGATACCTGCCATTATTATTAATGATATACCATTTCCTATTCCTTTGTTAGTTATTTGATCTCCTAGCCATAATAGGAATGCTGTCCCTGCTGTTAATATTATTGCTATTTTAACATATTCTACTGGTTCTAGTCCTGCTGAACCCATAAACATTGCTGTGTATATATAACTTTCTACAAAGGCAAATCCTATACCTAAATATCTTGTCATTTTGTTTATCTTTCTTCTGCCTTCTTCACCCATTTCTCTAAGTTCTTTAAAGTATGGAATTCCCATTATATCCATTTGAAATAATTGAATTATAATTGATGCTGTGATATATGGTGTGATACCTAAAGCAAATATTGAGAATTGTTTTAAACCTCCACCACTCATTGCATTTAGTAACTCTAAAAATCCTAAATCTCCTGTAATTTCTTTCATTCCTGGTACTGTAATTGTGTTACCTAAACAAAATATTACTAGGGCTCCTAAGGTATATAAGACTCTGTTTCTAAGATCTTTATTGGTTTTTTTAAATATTTGTCTAAATGTCTTAAACACTTAGATCACCTCAGCTTTCCCACCTAACTCTTCTATTTTATTTATTGCTGTGTTTGTAAATACGTTTGCTTTTACTGTTAATTTTTTAGTTAGTTCTCCGCTTCCTAATATTTTTAAACCTTTTAGTTCTTTTTTAATTAATCCGTTTGCTTTAAGCAGTTCTTTTGTAACTACTGTTCCATCTTCAAATCTATTTAAGCTTCCTACATTAACAATGTTGTATCTAATTGTAAATCTTTTATTATTGAAGCCTCTTCTAGGTACTCTTTTGTATAGTGGGTTTTGTCCACCTTCAAAATATACTGGAATGCTTGCACCAGAACGTGCTTTTTGTCCTTTTTCTCCACGTGTTGAAGTTTTGCCCATTCCACTTCCTGGACCTCTTCCAACTATTTTTCTCTTATGAGTTGCTCCAACTTGTGTTTTTAGTTCGTTTAACTTCATAATTATATTTCCTCCACTTTTTTACCACGAAGATTTGCAATGTGTGCTCTACTTTTTTGTTTTTTTAGTGCATCCATTGTTGCTCTTGCAGTGTTTATTTGTGTGTTGCTTCCAAGGGATTTTGAAACTATGTCTTTTACACCAGCTAGTTCAAGCACATTACGTACTGGACCTCCTGCTACAATCCCACGTCCTTCTCTTGCTGGACGAATTAGTACTTTTGCAGCTCCACATACACCTGTTACTTCGTGTGAAAGTGTACGATTATCTACTAAGTCAACTTTAATTACATTTTTTTCTGCTGATTTTATTGCTTTGCTTATTGCTGCTTGTACTTCGTTTGCTTTCCCTGTTCCAAGTCCAACTCTTCCTTTTCTGTCTCCAACTGCAACTGTTGCTGAAAATCTCATTGAACGTCCGCCTTTTGTTGTTTTTGATACACGGCTTATTGAAATTACTTTTTCTTCGTATGGGCTTTTCTTTTCATAATTTTTGTTAAATTCTTTTCTTGGTTTTCTTTCTTTATCGTTTTTTTCCATGCTTACCTCCCTTAGAATTTTAATCCTGCTTCTCTAGCAGATTCTGCTAGGGCTTTTATACGTCCATGATATAAGTATCCACTTCTATCAAAAACTACTTCAGTTATTTTTGCATCTTTTGCTTTTTTTGCAATGCTTTCTCCAACTTTTTTAGCAGTTTCAGTATTGTTTTTGTCTAACTTTAATTCTAGCGAAGAAGTGCTTACTAAAGTTTTGCCTGTTTCGTCATCTATTATCTGTGCATACATGTTTGTATTACTTCTAAATACATTTAATCTTGGTAATTCTTTAGTACCGCTCAAGTTTTTTCTAATACGATTATGCCTTTTTATACGCATACTGTTTCTTGATTCTTTTTTTATCATAATTTACCTCCTAAGCAGCTTTCTTTCCTTCCTTACGTCTGATATATTCATCTTTATAACGTATTCCTTTTCCTTTATATGGTTCTGGTCCTCTTACTTTTCTAACTAATGCAGCAAATTCTGATACTCTTTGTTTGTCATATCCACTTATTGTTAATTCTGTTACTGATGGGCATTCTATTTTTAGTCCTTCAGGTACATCCATTTTAACTGGATGTGAATAACCTGCACTTATTGTTAGTACGTTCCCTTGTGCTTGGAATTTGTATCCAACTCCGACTATTTCTAGTTCTTTTTTGAATCCTTCACTTACTCCTTTTATCATGTTGTTTATAAGTGCATTTGTTGTACCATGTAATTGCTTTACTTGTTTTGTTTCGTTTAAACGTTTTGTCGTAACTTTATTATCGTTTATTTCTACTTTTATGCTTGGGTTAACGTTTAAGTTTAATGTTCCTAATTTTCCAGTAACATTTACGTTATTGTTATCAACTGTAACTGTTACTCCTTCAGGTATCGTTAATTCTCTATTTCCTATCCTGCTCATAAATAGCACCCCTTACCAAATATATGCAAGAACTTCTCCACCTAAGTTTTGTTTTCTTGCTTCCTTATCTGTCATTAATCCTTTTGAAGTAGAAACTATAGCTATTCCAAGTCCGTTTAATACTTTTGGCATTTCATCAGATTTTACGTATACTCTTAAACTTGGTTTGCTGATTCTTTTAAGTCCAGAGATTACCCTTTCTTTTTTTGAACCATATTTTAAAGTTAGTACTAGTACTTCACTACTTCCATTTTTAATACTTTCGTATTTTTCAATATATCCTTCATTTGTTAAAATTTCAGCAATTCCTTTTGTCATTTTTGATGCTGGAACTTCAACAGTTTCGTATTTCATACTATTTGCATTACGTATTCTCGTAAGCATATCAGCTATTGTATCATTTACCATTACTATAGTCCTCCCTTCTTACCAACTTGACTTTTTAACGCCTGGTATTTGTCCTTTATATGCTAATTCTCTAAAACATATACGGCATAGTCCAAATTTTTTTAATACTCCGTGTGGTCTTCCACATCTTTCGCATCTTGTGTATTCACGTACTTTGAACTTTGATCCTCTTTTTTGACTTACTATTTTACTTGTCTTTGCCATGCTACCTCCTTATTTTCTAAAAGGTAACCCAAAACCACTTAGTAGTTCTAGTGCCTCTTCATTAGTTTTTGCAGTTGTTACAATTACTACGTCTAATCCTCTAACTTTAATTACTTTATCGTAATCAACTTCTGGAAATACTAATTGTTCTTTAATTCCTAATGTGTAGTTTCCACGTCCATCAAAACTTCCTTTTGATATTCCACGAAAATCACGTACACGTGGTAAAGCAATTTTAATTAATTTTTCTAAGAAAATATACATTTTTTCTCCTCTTAAAGTTACTTTACAACCAATTTTATTTCCTTCACGCAATTTGAACCCTGCAATTGATTTTTTTGCTGTTGTTACAACTGGTTTTTGTCCGGCAATAACTTCTAGTTCTTTAACTGCAGCATCTATGTACTTCGTGTCTGCTGCTCCATCTCCTACACCCATATTAAGTACTATTTTTTCTATTTTTGGTACTTGCATTTTTGAAGTGTATTTGAATTTTTCTATTAAATTAGGAACTATTTCTTTAACATATAATTCTTTTAATGTTTCCATATGTTCACCTACTTTTTACTTTCTTTTTTTGTTGTTTTCTTTGTCGTTGTTTTTTTGCTTGTTGTCTTTTTTTCTTCTTTTATTTCTTTTGATACTTTTACATTTGATATATGAATAGGAGCTTCTACTTCTAGTATTCCTCCTGTTTCGTTTTGTCCGTTAGGCTTAACATGTTTCTTTACTAAATTTACTCCTTCAATTACTACTCTATTTTCATCGCGAAGTATTTCTAGCACTTTCCCTTCTTTACCTTTGTTCGATCCAGTTATTACTTTAACTTTGTCTCCAACTTTAATTTTCATGTATATCCTCCTATAATACTTCTGGCGCTAATGAAACTATTTTCATGAAATCTTTATCACGTAGTTCACGAGCGACTGGTCCTAGAACACGTGTTCCTACAGGACTGTTATCTTCTTTTATTAAAACACATGCGTTATCATCAAACTTAATATGACTTCCATCTGGTCTTTTAACTCCTTGTACAGTTCTGACGATTACTGCTTTAACTACTTTTCCTTTTTTGATGTTTGAATTTGGAATTGCTTTTTTTACTGTTCCAACTACTACATCACCTATATTTCCGCTTCTTACAAAACTTCCGCCTAATACTCTTATTACTAGTATTTCACGAGCACCTGAGTTATCGGCAACTTTTAAACGGCTTTCTGGTTGTACCATATTATCGTCTCCCTCCTATAGTATGATAGCTTCTTCTACTATGCTATCTAACACGTATCTTTTTGTTTTTGATAATGGACGTGCTGCTACAATTTTAACAGTGTCCCCAGTTTTTGCTTTGTTTTCTTCATCGTGTGCTTTGTATTTCTTTGTGTATTTTATTCTCTTTTTGTATAGTGGATGTTTTCTATATGTTTCAACAGCAACAACAATTGTTTTGTCCATTTTGTCGCTTACTACTTTTCCCACTAATTCTTGTTTAGCTTTTTCCATATTACTCCACCATCTCTTTCTCGTTTTCTCTTTCTCTTAAGATTGTTTTGCATCTTGCTACTGTGTGTCTTAATTCTTTAATCTTATGAGGTTTTTCTAAAGATCCTGTTGCACGACTTAAACGTAAGTTGAATAATTCTTCTTTAGTTTCTTTTATTAATTTATTTATGTCTTCAGTGGTCATTTTTCTTATTTCACTATTCTTCACTTTCTTCACCACTTTCTTCTTTTTTTATGAATTTTGTTTTAATAGGTAACTTGTGTCCGGCTAAACGAAATGCTTCTCTTGCAACGTCTTCAGGTACATCAGCCATTTCAAACATGATTTTTCCTTCTTTAACTACTGCTACCCATTCTTCAACATTACCTTTTCCGCTTCCCATACGAACTTCCAAAGGTTTCTTTGTTCTAGCTAAGTGAGGGAATATGTTAATCCATACTTTTCCTCTTTTTGATTTCTTCATTTCCCTAGTCATTGCTATACGTGCTGCTTCGATTTGCCTTGCTGTTATGTATGCTCCTTCTTTTGCAACTAATCCGTATTCTCCATAAGATAATTTGTTCTTTCCTTTGCTTTTTCCTTCGTAACTAAGGCGATGAGGTTTTCTATATTTAGTTCTCTTTGGTATTAACATTCTTTTTACCTCCTTCTTTAGCAGGTAGTATTTCTCCTTTATATATCCAAACTTTTACGCCGATTTTTCCATATACTGTATCAGCTTCTTTGTGTGAATAATCAACATCACTTCTTAATGTGTGTAGTGGTACTGTTCCTTCTGTATATCCTTCACTTCTTGCTATTTCAGCACCATTTAAACGTCCAGATACTAAAGTTTTAATTCCTTTAGCTCCTGCTTTCATAGTGTTTCTTATAGCTCTTTTTTGAGCTACTCTATATGAAACTCTATTTTGTATTTGTGTTGCAATGTTTTCTGCAACTAATGCAGCATTTAAGTCTGGTTGTTTGATTTCAACTATTGAAATATATATTTCTTCACCAGTTAGTTTTGACAATGCTTTTTTGTGTTTTTCTATTTCTTCTCCACCACGTCCGATGACAACGCCTGGTTTTGAAGTGTTAATAATAACGTTAGTTCTTTTTTTGTTTCTTTCAATTACTATGTTAGCAACTGCACAATTCTTAAGAACCTTTTCTAGGTATTCACGAATTTTTAAGTCTGTTAATAAATTTTTCTTATAGTCTTTGTTTGGTGCATACCATTTGCTTTCCCAATCTTTATTAATTCCTATTCTTAATCCTATTGGATGTACTTTTTGTCCCACAGCGTTAGTCCTCCTTTATTACGTTTAAGTCACTTACTTTTACATAGATGTGACTGCTTCTTTTGTCTCTTCTGTCTACATTTCCGCGTGATGCTATTTTTGACCTTTTTAGTGTTGGTCCTTCGTTTATGTATGTTTCTTTAATATATAAGTTATTTTCGTCTAAGCCTAAATTGTTAACAGCGTTTGATACAGCGCTTTCTAATACTTTGCTAATTAGTCTTGATGATTTTGTGTTTGTTGTAGCTAGTATTGCTCTTGCTTCTGCTACGCTTTTGCCTCTAACTAAATCTAGAGTCATTCTTGCTTTTCTAGGCGCAACTAATGCACCTTTATGTATTGCATATGCTTCCATATATTACCCTCCTATTTGTTTCCACCAGCGTGTCCACCAAACTTACGTGTTAAAGCGAATTCTCCTAGTTTGTGACCTACCATGTCTTCTGTTACATAAACTGGTATGAAATCTTTTCCGTTGTGTACAGCAAATGTGTGCCCTACAAAATCTGGGTAAATTGTTGAACGACGTGACCAAGTTTTTATGACTTCTTTTTTACCAGTTTCATTTAATGTACGTACTTTTTTTAGTAATCTATCAAATACATAAGGTCCTTTTTTTAAACTTCTTGACATACTCACAAATCCTTTCTATTTATTCTTTCTACGAGATATGATTAATTTCTCGCTTTGTTTTTTAGTTTTTCTTGTCTTTAATCCAAGTGCTGGTTTACCCCAAGGTGTCATAGGCCCTTTACGTCCGATTGGTGCACGTCCTTCACCACCACCGTGTGGGTGATCATTAGGGTTCATTACAGATCCACGTACTGTTGGTCTGATTCCCATTTTTCTTTTTCTTCCAGCTTTTCCAAGATGTACAAGTTCATGATCTAAGTTTCCAACTTCTCCAATTGTTGCTCTGCATGTTCCTTGGATTTTTCTTGTTTCTCCGCTTTTTAATCTTATTAATACGTATTTATCTTCTCTTCCTAATATTTGTGCACTACTTCCAGCACTTCTTGCTAGACTTCCACCTTTTCCTGGATGTAGTTCTATGTTGTGAACTACTGTACCTACTGGAATGTTCATTATTGGTAATGAGTTCCCTGTTTTGATATCTACGTTTTCTCCGCTTTCGATTTTATCTCCAACTTTGATGTTTAGTGGAGCAATAATATATCTTTTTTCTCCATCAGCGTAAGTAATTAATGCAATATTTGCACTTCTGTTTGGATCATATTCAATTGCAGTTACTGTTCCAATTACACCGTCTTTATTTCTTTTGAAATCTATTACACGGTATTTTCTTTTTACTCCGCCTCCTCTATGTCTAACTGTTATTTTTCCTTGATTATTTCTTCCAGCTTTTTGATTTTTGCTAGAAAGTAGACTCTTTTCCGGAGTAGTTTTTGTTATTTCTTCGTTTACTAGAGTTGTCATATGTCTAGTACCGTTTGTTATTGGTTTATATTTTCTTATTGGCATTTCTTAACCCTCCTAATTAAAACTCTATTTTAGAGCCTTCCATTAGTTTTACCATGGCTTTTTTGTATTGTTTAGTTGTTCCTGTGTAACGTCCTACTCTTCTTTTTTTGCCTTTGGTATTTAATGTTGTAATTTTTTCTACTTTTACGTTAAATTTTTTCTCGATTGCTTGTTTTATTTGTGTTTTGTTTGCTTTTTTATCAACTTTAAAAACTATTACGTTATCTTGCGCTAGTTTTTGTGTCTTTTCAGTTATAACTGGTGCCTTAATTATATCGTAGTAATCCATTATTTAAGCACCTCCTCTATTTTTTTAACGCTATCAACATCTATAACTAGACTATTTGCATTAACTACGGCTAGTACGTTTATATTTGCCGGATTAATTGTTAATACATTTTCTAGATTTCTTGTTGCTAATAGTAATTTGTCGTCTTCTATATTAGTTACTATTAATGTTTTAGCATCTGCTTTTAATGTTTTTAAGCATCCTAATATTTCTTTTGTCTTGTTGCTTTCTATTTTTAAATTGTCAACTACAATTAATTCTTTGTTTTGGAATTTGTCTGAAAGAGCTGATTTTATTGCAATCTCTCTTTCTTTTTTGTTCATTTTTTTGTCATAACTTCTAGGTGTTGGCCCAAATACTGTTCCTCCACCTACCCATTGTGGACTTCTAATTGATCCTTGACGAGCACGGCCAGTCCCTTTTTGTCTCCAAGGTTTTCTTCCACCACCGCTGACTTCGCTTCTGCCTTTTGTTTTAGCAGTTCCTTGTCTTAGTGATGATAATTGATTTTTTAATGCTGTTGATAATACTATTTCATTTACTTCTGTGTTCCATACAGCATCATTTAGTGTTAAATCACTTACTTTTTCACCTTTTAGATTTAATACGTCTATTTTTGCCATTATTATTCACCGTCCTTTTGTGTAGTTTCTTCTTCGTTGTTCTCACTTGTCTCGGCTACTGGTTCATCGATTACTTCTTCAGTAACTACTTCTTCTTTAACTTCGTTTTCAGTAACTTCTTCTATTACGTATGTAACTAGTTCTTTTGCCTCGTTCTTTCCACCTTTGACTGCACTTCTAATTAGAACATATCCTTTTTTAGGTCCTGGAACGTTACCTTGTACTAGAATGCAATTATTTTCTAAATCAACACTTATTACTTCTAGATTTTGAATAGTAACTTGTTCATTGCCCATATGTCCTGGTAATTTTTTACCTTTAAGTACTCTCATTGGTCTCATAGGTCCTCTTGAACCTACAGCTCTATGATAATGTGAACCATGTGACATTGGTCCTCTTGAGAAATTATGTCTTTTTATTGTTCCTTGGAAACCTTTACCTTTGCTTGTTCCAGTAACATCTACTAATTCTCCTGCTTCAAAAATATCTCCTGCGATTACTTGCCCTACTTCATAGTTAGAAACATCTATTCCTTTTATTTCTTTTAAGAAGCGCTTAGGCATTGTATTTGCTTTTTTTGCATGTCCAATTTCAGGTTTATTTGATACTTTTTCTTTTTTGTCAAATGTACCTAATTGGATACTGTTATACCCGTCTTTTTCAACTGTTTTAATTTGTGTTATTACGTTTTTTTCAACTTCGATTACAGTTACAGGTATTAATTTTCCGTCAGTTGTGAATACTTGCGTCATTCCAACTTTACGTCCTAAGATTCCTTTCATTTTTAACTCCTCCTAAATATTATAATTTAATTTCGATATCTACTCCGCTTGGCAAGTCTAAGTGAGTTAGTGACTCAATAGTTTCCTTGCTTGGATTTTTAATATCAATTATTCTTTTGTGCGTACGCATTTCAAATTGTTCACGTGAATCTTTGTCTTTGTGAACAGCTCTTAAAATTGTGATTTTGTCGATTTCTGTTGGTAGTGGAATTGGCCCACTTACTTCACCACCAGTTCTTTTTACAGTTTCAACAATTTTAGCTCCTGCTTGGTCTAAAATTCTGTGATCAAATGATTTAAGTCTGATACGAACTTTGTTATTTGACATTTGTTTACCCTCCTTCGCCTATTTTTGTTTAATAGACTTGCTCGGCGCAAATTACCTGATACTAATTAAGCATTTCACAACTTAACCGGGCGTATCAGCAACCTTGCGTGTCTTCGCCAGTCATACATAGTCAATTATATGCTAAAGTCCGCTAAAAATCAAGCATTTTTTTAATTTCTTTTAGCAATTGAAAAAACACTATTTTGCTATTATATTATAGTAAAAAATAGTGTTTTTAAGTTTGAAACTTTAATAATTTTTTAATTATCTTCTAATTCTTGTATTAATTCATATACATATTTATATTCTTTTTTACTAATTTTTTTAACTTCATGAACTGCATTCGTTACACAGTTTCCTTTGTATTCTTTTATCATTTCTATATCTTGAGGTCCATCACCTATTACCTCAATTTTGTTGGGATTTTCTAATTTTTCTATGTATTTTATGGATTCGGCTTTATTTGTATTTTTATTTATAATCTCTACTTTTGGTAATTTACCTCTTCTGTTTATTAAGTAAGTATTCACTAAATTAGTTTTTTTAATTTTATTATATGTGCCTATCGCATCATCAATGTTTGTAAAGGTTAACATAATTTTATTTATTTTTCCATCAAACTTTTTGCTTCCGTAATAGTTTATTTTGCGGTTTTTTTCTTTGTTAATAAGTGTTAATATCTTGTTAACAATTTCTTTTTCAATAAAATTCGTGTTAATAACTTCATTTTTGCTGTTTATAATTGTGGCTCCGTGATTAGTTATTAAATAGTTTGGAATTAATCCTTGCATATCTTTTTTTAGTCTTTGCTTTATTGATATATATGATCTGCCAGTAGCTATTACAAAAATGTTCTTTTTCATAAACTTTTTAATATGTTTTAAGTTTTTTTCTTTTTCTATAGTTAATGTATCATCGTAGTCAGATACAAGCATTATTTTATTTTTCATCTTTTATAATTAAGCTTTCCCCAGTCATGTAATCTGGTTTTTTTATTTCGTACATATCTATAATTGTTGGTATTATGTCTTTAAGCGTTCCTTCATTTTTTATTTTATATTCTGTATTGCAAAGTATAAATGGGACTTTGTTATTTGTATGACTTGTGACTATGTTTCCGTGTTTATCTATCATTGTTTCTGCATTTCCATGATCTGCTGTTACTATAACATCGTAAAAGTATTCGTTTGCTTTTTCATATATTTTGCCTAAGCAAAAATCGCAAATTTCTACTGCATCAACCGTTGCTTTAAAGTTTCCAGTGTGACCAACCATATCTGGATTTGCAAAGTTAACTAATATAAAATCATAATCTTCTTCTAATATTTTTAATGTAGTCTCTGTGACCTCACCTAAACTCATCTCCGGTTTTAAATCGTATGTTGCTACATTAGGGGATGGCACTAAAAATTTATCACAATTTGACGACGTAAAATCTTCGCCACCATCAAAAAAGTATGTAACATGCGCATATTTTTCTGTTTCAGCTATTCTGGCTTGTTTGTATTCTAGTCCATCAATATATTTTCCGAATGTTGTTTCAATTTTTTCTAATTTGTATGCATATGGTATTTTTTTATGTATTTCAAATATTGATACCATTTTTACTTCATTTAGTGGTCTTGTCTTAAATCCTTTGTAATTTTGAGATATAAGTGCATCTATAAGTTGTGTCATTCTTTCTGGTCTAAAGTTAATAAAAATCACACCATCTTTATCTGTTATTGTTTGATTTCTGCTTATTATACTTGGATTTATAAATTCATCAGTTATATTTCGTTTATAATGCTCATTCATACACGTCTCATAGTCTTTAAACTGATTCCCAATACCATAGACCATTGCATCATATGCTTTTTTTGTTCTTTCTAAATTATTGTCTCTATCCATAGAAAAGTATCTTCCTGAAATTGTGCTTATTGATCCTACATTTAATTTTCTTGCTTTTTCCATAAATTCTTTTAAGAAATTTAATCCACTTGTAGGTAATGTGTCTCTTCCATCTGTTATAAAGTGAAAACAAACATTTTTTACTTTTTGTAATTTGGCTAATGCTAGTGTTGCATAAAAATGATTGGCACTTGAATGTACTCCACCATTTGATAATAAGCCTACTATGTGAAGTTTTGAATTGTTTTCTTTTACATGATTCATAACTTCTATAAGTGTTTCATTATTAAAGAATTCCTTACTTTTTATTTTTTCATTTATAATTGTCAATGGTTGTTTTATTGCCTTACCGCATCCAATTGTCATGTGCCCAACTTCTGAGTTTCCCATCTGGTTTTTTGGAAGTCCTACTTCTTCTCCACTTGCTACCAATTCTGCACATGGAAAGGCATTTGTTAATTTGTCAAATACTGGTGTATTTGCACTTTTAATTGCGTTTCCTTGTTCAGATGCATTGATTCCAAAACCATCTAAAATTATTAACATTATTTTTTTCATTTGTTTCACCATTTTCATTTTAACATATATTAAAAAAAAGTTCTACTTTGAGAACTAACTAATTTTAAGCATTTCTAACCTTAGTTTATCTGCTATCGTTACGATAAATTCTGAATTTGTTGGCTTAGCTTTGTCTATATCAACACTATGTCCAAATATGTCTTCCATTAAGCTCCAATCTCCGCGATTCCAACTAACTTCTATTGCGTGCCTTATTGCTCTTTCGACTCTAGATACTGAAGTTTTGTATTTTTGTCCTATTTCTGGATATAATTCTTTTGTGATTCCTCCTATTAAATTTGGATTTGTATATACCAATGATATGGCCTCTCTTATATATTGATATCCTTTTATATGTGATGGAATACCTAATTGATGTAGTATTTTAGTTATTGATACTTGTACGTTATGATCATGTAAGTCTATTACTCGTGATTGCAATTTATTCCCTTCAATTAATTGTAAAATCTTTTTTTCAAATTCTTTGAAATCAAATGGTTTTAACATAAAGTATCTTACACCATATTCACTTACTCTTCTTATTGTATCTGGTTCATTATATGAAGTTAGTACTATGATATTCTTTTGTTTTTTTGATTTTCTTAGTTCTTCTAGTACATATAATCCATCTTTTTTGGGCATTATTAGGTCTAGTATTAGTACATCATATTTATCTTCTTCTTTAAATATTTTATCTAGTGCTTCTTCTCCATCATATGCTGTTAATGCTACTTCTATTTTACTGCTTTCACGAAAGTATTCTTTTATTAATTCTACCATCGCTACATTATCGTCTACTACTAATAACTTTGTTTTCATTTTTCCCTCTCTATTCCAAAAATATTATAATATACAAATTATATTTTTTTCCATAAGAGGTTTTATCTAGTTTTGTCTGTTTTTGTCGAAATTAAGCTTTATTTGTCGTGATACTTAATTTTAAATATTTATTGTACTACGTGTTTTGACTAATTTGATTAATTATTTTTTTTAATTCTTCTATATTAGTACTTTTTTTGCCGATTAATACTCCATCTGAAACTTTCAGTATTTCTTTTATGTTCGTTTCATCAACGCTTCCTCCATAAAATACTTCTATTTGAATTTCATATTTTTTTTCAAAATATTTTTTTATGTTTGCTATTATTTTTTCTATTTCATTTATTTCTGGCGTTTCACCACTTCCTATCGCCCAGCTAGGTTCATATGCTATTTTTAATTTCTTTAGTTTTTCATAATCTATTGATTTAATTAAATAGTTTAATTCTTTATATATGTATTTTATTGGTTTTTTTATGTATTCTAGTTCCCCAACACATAGAATTGTTTCAAATCCAGCATTCACGCTTTTAAATAATTTGTCTTTTATTTGTTCATAGTTGTCTAATTTATATTTTTTTCTTTCACTATGCCCGATTAATGTGTATTTAATATTCATACTTTTTAGGGATTCTAAATTTATTTCACCTGTATATGAACCATAATTGTAACTATAAAAATTTTGTGCCCCGATGTTTTTTATGTCTTTGTATAACGCTATGAAAGGTATTGATGGATATATAATCAGTTCCACATCTTTTTGCTTTATTTTTTTTATTTCTTCTATATATTTTATAGTTTCGTTGTATCCTAAATAACTTTTATGATTTAAAATTAATTTTTTCATTTTATTCTCCTAAAACTTCTAAGCCAGGTAATTTTTTTCCTGAAAGATATTCTAGCGATGCTCCTCCACCAGTTGAAATGTAGTAAAAGTTATATCCAAATTTTTTAACAGCACTCGCTGTATCTCCACCACATACGATTGTTTTGATGTCATTATCATATAAACACTTTAATGTATATTTTGTGCCTTTTTCATATTTTGGGTCTTCATATAAACCCATCGTTCCATTGGTTAAAACTAGTTTTGCACTTGATAAATATTCATTAAATATTTTTGTTGTTTCAGTGCCTATGTCGTATATAGTTTCATCATCGTTTATTTCATTAATAGATTTTTCACCATTTTCTGTCATTACATCTACAGGTAAAATTATTTTGTGTTCATACTTGTTGACTAAATCTTTTATGTATTCATCTTTTTCATTATCAACAAATGTTTTTCCTACATTATATCCTTTAATTTTTAAAAATGTCCCACACATAGCACCACCAATTATTACGTAATTTGCAGTGTTAATTAAGTTCTTTATAACTCCTATTTTGTCACTTACTTTTGCTCCACCTAATAGTAGTGTTTTATTTTCATTTTTTATTTCTTTTAATTTGTCAATTTCTTTTATAACTAAAAATCCGGCTGCACTTGGTAAATATTTTGCTATTCCTACTGTTGATGCATGTGCTCGATGAGCTGATCCAAATGCATCCATAATAAATATTTCTCCTAGTGTGCTCCAATATTTTGATAAATTTTCATCGCAGTTACTTTCTAATTTATCTGGGTAATCCATATGTCTTGTGTTTTCTAAAAGTATTATGTCCCCTCTTTTTAACATTTTGATTTTTTCTTCTAATTCAGTGCCTTTTAGTTCTTTTGAAAAAAGTATATCTCTATCTAACAATTTTTCTAAAATCATTTTTACCGGTTGTAAAGTATTTTTTTCTAAGTCTTCTTTAGTTTTAATTTTTCCCAAATGCGATAATAGTACAATTTTACACTTTTTTTCTATTAAGTAGTTTATTGTTTCTAAACTTTGTCTTATTCTATTGTCATCTGTAACTATTCCTTCTTTAATAGGTACATTAAAGTCTACTCTAACTATTACTGTTTTTCCTTCTAATTTTAAATCTGTTATTTTTCTCATATTTTCACCACTACTATTATTATAAATCATTGTTTAACTTTTTTCTATTTTTATTCTTGATCGTTTAAGTCATTTTTTATATTTTTTATGTCTTTAGTCTTTAAACCAGTTATTTCTTTTACTTCATCTACTTTCATTCCTAACTTTAATAGTTTTCTTGCAATCCTAACTTTTTCGTTCATTTCTCCTAATTCAACGCCTTTTTCCAACCCTCTTTCAAATTCATCTTTCATTAGAAACCTCCTTAAATTAGTTTTTACTTTTTTTAACATTTTATTATTGTTTCTACTATTATTATTAACTAAATTTTTTATAAACTCTTTAATTATTTACATTTTTTTACATTTCTTTTGTAATTCACGATTTTCTTACTTTTTTACGTTAAATATTTAGGATTTTTATTTAAGACTTTAGTTCATTTAAAACTTTTTTTGTTTTTTTGATACATTTTTTATTATTTTGTAAATAGAATGTAAAATAGATTTTTAAAGAAAAAACTATTGTTTATTCAATAGTTTGATTTTGTTCAGCAAATCTTAGAAATTGTTCTTATCATTTGTGCTGTGTATCCAACTTCGTTGTCATACCATGCAACAATTTTTGCTAAAACTTTGCCATCTTTTTCTATTATATTTGTGAGCGCTGCATCTACTATTGCTCCGGCTTCATTGCCAATTATATCACTACTTACTATAGGGGCGTTTGTTATTTTTATTGTCTCGTTTTGATTTTCTTTAAACATTTTATTTATTTCCTCTTTTGTCACTTTTGTATTTAATTCTACTGTTAAATCTACTAGTGAGCCATCTCCTACAGGAACTCTAAATGCTACTCCATCAAGTAATCCATTTAATTCAGGAATGACTTTTCCAATTTGCGAAGCAGCTCCAGTTGAAGTTGGTATTATGTTTAGCGATGCTGCTCTTCCGCGTCTACTTTCTATTCCTTTTTTATGTGGTATATCTAATGTTTCTTGGTCGTTTGTCATAGCATGTACCGTAGACATAAATCCTTTTTCTACTCCATAATTTTTGTGTAATAAATTAACTACTGGTGCTAAACAGTTTGTTGTACATGATGCACAACTTATTATTGTGTCTGTCTCTTCTAATAATTCGTCGTTTACGTTATATACTATTGTTTTAGCATCGTCTTTTGCTGGAGCACTTATAATCACTTTTTTTGCTCCGGCATTTATGTGCGCTTGGCATTTTTCTTTTGATGTAAATACTCCTGTGCATTCTAAAACTATGTCAATTTGTAATTCTTTCCATGGTAAATTAGTTGGGTCACTTTCTTTGTATACTTTTATTTTTTTACCATTAATTATTATTGAATCGTCTTCATATGATACACTTTCTTCGTTTGTTCTATGTACTGAATCGTATTTATATAGGTAAGCAAGTTGTAGTGGATCCGTTAAATCGTTTATTGCTACAACTTCTATATCATCTTTTTTTGTTAATAGTCTTAATGCTGTTCTCCCTATTCTTCCAAAACCATTTATCGCTACTCTTTTCATTTATAATCCTCCTATTCAAAGTAACTATTTCCAACAAATTCTCTTAAAACACTGGTATTAGGTAGTATGTCTACTGGTATGTTAAAAAATCCTTTTAAGAAATTTATAAGCCTTAATGCTTCTTCGTAATATTCGCTTTCTACTTTTACTGAATATAGTAAAGGTATTGCATATGTTTTTAGTATTCCTATTTCGTATATTAGTGCAGTATTAAATACTATGTCTGCTTCATTTTGATATGGGAATACGTACTTTTCTTCTGCTCTCCTTACAACTCTCCAATTTTTTAGTGTTGTTTCTGCATTGTACCCTCTTTTTGAGTTGTCTCTTACCATTCTTCTAATTAGTCTCATGTCTACCGTTGATATGTGATTGTGTCTGTCTAATCCTAAAGGTGTAAATGGACTAATATATATTTTTAATTTATTCTCTCTTTTTATACTGTTTGTAAGTTTTTCATTTAATGTGTGTAATCCTTCTATTATTATCATATCTCTATCTTTTAATGAAACACTTGGATTTTTGTACTCTTTTTCTCCTGTTACAAAATTGTATGATGGTATCTTTACGCTTTCTCCGTTTAATAGTTTTGTTAGATGTTCGTTAAATAGGTTAATGTCTATTGCTTCTATGATGTCATATTCATAGTTTCCTTCACTGTCTCTTGGTGTTTCGATTCTATTTAAAAAGTAATCGTCTACGGATAGAATAAATGGATTTATTCCTCTTGCTTTTAGTTCAAGTGCTATTTTTTTGGATGTTGTTGTTTTACCTGAACTTGATGGTCCTCCTATTAGAATTAATTTTAGTCTTTCTTTATTTTCAGTTATATAATCACCAATTTTTCTTAAATCTTCGTTTTGTCTCATTTCATTTAGTTGTATAAATTCTTTTATTTTTCCTTTTATAACTATGTTGTTAATGTCGCTTAGATATCTTATATTGACTAATTTGCACCATTCACGATATGTGTTGAATTCGTTTAGTACTGCTGGTACGTTATTATATTTTGGTATTTTATTGTCTATATCACTTGGGTATTGCAGTATTATTCCATGATCGTTAATTTTTGTTAAATCAAATTCTTTTAGTATCCCTGAACTTACTGGCATGAAATAGTAAAAGTAATTATAGTATTCTAAAAATTCATATAGCGTAACAAATTCCGAGCTCATTTGTTTATAACTTTCAACTTTTTCAATTTCATGTATACTCTCAAAGTATTTTATTGCACTTTTTCTAGAAGTGCTTACTTTTTCTATTGGCAAATCTTTTTCTACTAATTCCATCATCTTTTCTTTTATTTCGTTAATAGTTTCTTCGGTTATGTTTTCTTTATCTAAGTATGTGTAAATTCCTTTATCTATTGAATGTAACAAAGATACATTTGTTTCGCTTCCATATAATTCTTTTATTGCTGTTATATATAAATATTTTAACCCACTTCTGTATATTTTTCTTCCAATTCTATCGTCTTTTTTTATTAATTTTAATTCGGTATCCTTAGTTAAGACATATGATAATTCCACAACTTCGCCATTTATTGTAGCTGCAATAACATCATCTGAATTTTCTACCTGTTTTAGTAATTCTTTTATTGTTGAATCTTCTTTTATAATAAATTTATCTAAATCTTTAATCGTAATTATTATATTTTCTTTCACCTTTGCCACCTTCTATTCTATTAGTATTTTATCATATATCTATATTTTAAAAAAGTCATAATTTGTAATAATTATTATTTATCGTATATGAATATTTTAGTGCTTTTTTCCGGAGTTTGACAGTTACACTTTTTAGAAAATGTGAATTAGCCTAGATAATAACTAGGTTTTCTTTTGTCAAGTT
>CALVVO010000011.1 GCA_944363885.1 uncultured Bacilli bacterium
TGCTGTGCAATAATTTTTATTTTTAAATTTTTTTGTTTTTTTACTAAAAACTATTGACTATTCATAGTTGGTCTCCTTAACCAAAATATAACATATATAAATTTGTAACACAAAAAGCAAAAAATTTATTTTTAAACAAAAAAAATCAAATATCTTAACTCAAATATTTGACTTTTAAAACTATAAACTAATCAAAAAATTAATCTTCATATAATTTAAATTTTTTTAATAAATCTAAAACTTTATCCCTAATTTCATTTAAAACTGCAGTATCATCTTTATTCTTTAACGCTTCAACAATATAGTCTGCAATTAATTCAAACTCTGCCTCTTTGAATCCTCTCGTTGTCATTGCTGGAGTTCCTAATCTAATTCCACTAGTTTTAAAAGGACTTTCAGTATCAAAAGGAATACTATTTTTATTACAAGTAATATTTACCTGTTCCAATATTTTTTCTGCTTCTTTTCCGTTTATACCTAATGGCTTAACATCAACAAGAACTAAATGATTATCTGTCCCGCCAGTAATAATTCTCAAACCACCCATTTTTAATCTTTCAGACAAAGCTTTAGCATTATTTATCACCTGTTTTTGATAATTCTTAAATTCAGGTTCAAGAGCCTCAGCAAAACACACAGCTTTTGCAGCAATTACATGCATTAATGGGCCACCCTGAATCCCAGGAAAAATCATTTTATCAATTTTTTTTGCAATTTCTTCGTCATTCGTCAAAATAATACCCCCACGTGGACCTCTTAAAGTTTTATGAGTAGTACTCGTAACTACGTGAGCATATTCACAAGGATTCGGATGCAGACCTGCCGCAACCAAGCCAGCTATATGAGCCATATCAACCATTAAATATGCGCCTACTTTATCAGCAATTTCACGAAAGCGTTTAAAGTCAATAACTCTAGAATATGCACTGGCTCCAGCTATTATCATTTTTGGCTTTTCCAAAACAGCCAATTTTTCTATTTCATCATAATCAAGACATTCATTTTCCCTGCCAACACCATATGAAATAACTTTATATTCCAACCCGCTAAAATTAACAAAATGCCCATGCGTCAAATGACCACCAGCGCTCAAATTCATTCCAAGCACCTTATCTCCAATATTCAATAATGATTTATACACAGCCATATTTGCCGAACTACCAGAATGAGGCTGTACATTTGCAAATTTAACATTAAATAATTTCTTCAACTCATCCCTAGCAATATTCTCAATTTTATCAACAAATTCACATCCACCATAATATCTATTCCCAGGATATCCTTCAGCATATTTATTAGTTAAAACACTTCCTTGAGCCCTCATTACATCAACTGAAACAAAATTTTCAGAAGCTATTAACTCAACATTATTTTGCTGACGCTTTTTTTCTTCTTCAATAATTTCAAATATTTTTTCTTTCATTTTTTCTCCTAATCCAAAACTGCTTTTTCATCTGCAATTATATCTTTAAAACTTTCCTTAAACTTAACTAATTCCTTTTTTTTAACATCGTCATATACATTCTTAGTGTTCTTAATAGCATTATAAACATGATGAATTTTTAAAACATCCATATTTTCAAAAACAGCATTTGAAAAAGCATTTCCCATTAAAGCAAGCGCAATATCTGGATATCTATTGCCAATTTCATATATTCTTTTATATTCATCAGTCATCTGGACAATAAATTCACAAATCCTATTCTTTACATAATCAGTATAAGCACATTTAACACCAGTCTGTTTTTCGATTTTAGGCATAGTACCAAGTAATATTTTAACTGTCTCTTCTTGAGTTGGCTCAGCGACATCTACCCTCTGAAAACGCCTTAAAAATGCACGGTCTCTTAAAATATAATATTCATACTCTTCAGTAGTAGTAGCGCCTATCATTTTAATAGTACCACGGTCTAGACCAGGTTTTAACATATTTGCAAAATCTACATTTAAATTTGAAGTATTTCTACTAACCAACAAATGTACCTCATCAATAAATAAAATAATATTAGATCTTTCCTTTAGCTCCTCGACAAGCAATTGTAATCTATTTTCATCTCTTCCTTCACTAACAGCGTTCCCTAGTAAACTGGTAATATTAACTTTAATCAATTCATAGTTTTTCAAAGCATCAGGCACTTCTCCTCTTTGCATTCTGTATCCAAGACCTTCAACAATAGCAGTTTTACCTATACCAGGCTTACCTGTTAACAAGGCACTTTTTTCTGGAGTTAATAAAATTAAAATAGTCTCATTTATCTCTTTATCACGCCCAATAGCAGGGTTAGTTATATATAATTTTCTACTTAAATTCTCGCCATAAGTCTCAAGTATGCTAAATTTAGAATTTTTATTTTCTAAATCAATAACCTCAATGTTATCTTTCATTTACATTCACCAAGTATATTATAATAAAAAATTAACAATAATACAATTTTTTTAATAAATTTGTTGACTTTACAAATCATATTTAATATAATACTAATGCAATGCCTGATTAGCTCAGTTGGTAGAGCGCACGGCTGTTAACCGTTAGGTCGCAGGTTCGAGTCCTGCATCAGGCGCCATCTATAAAAACAACAATTCAAGGGAATTGTTTTTATTTTACAAAACTTTTACAAGACAAAAAAAGAATTTTTTATATAAAAGACAAAAAAGAATTTTTTTATATAAATTGTTTACAAAAGACAATTTTTGTTATATAATAAAATTGTTCTTGAAAGAGAACAAATATTCACAAATGTGTTCAACAACACAAAAACTCTAGAATTTCTAGAGTTTTTTATTTAATATACATTTATCTTGTCTTTATCTTTTTCATTTAAATAAATTGTAATATCGTACCTTTTTAATTCATTCAAATTATATATTTTATTTTCCCTAAATCCTTCGATTAATGTACTTAAAACATTTCTGTTGTTAACATGAAAAGAAATATAAACATCCCCACGATTTTTTTTAACAATATAATCATAATAATTTCTATAATAATTAACAACAATTTTAACTTGATTATTTAAAGAATCATCATATTTTATTCGATATTTGTTATCATAGTTTGAATTAAACTGAATATTTAATATATCATTTTCTAATAAGTCAAATAAACTTGAATCACTTGACATGACATAAACCTCAGAAAAATCATCAATTTCATCAAGCTCATAAAATTCATACATTAAATAACCAATACTACAACTCAATAATAATACCAAAATTATAAAATAAGCATGAAAGTTTTTAAAATCAATTTTAATATTATGTAAAATACAATTTAAAATAAATAAAAACAATAAATTACATAATATGAATAAGAAAGCCGTAGAAATAAAACCAAATATCTTGACTCCGTCCAAAAAAGCAATAATATTTATAAAGAAGAAAATGCCTAACAAAAACAAAATTACAATTAGAAATATATATGAAACTACAACAATGAATTTAACCCAAACGTTATCTCTTGAACTTAATTTTACTTTATCAACTTGAACAAAATCTTTATGCACTTCTTTTTTATTTTTATTACAAATAATTTTCCTCTTGGTAAAAGCCTTAACAAAATTTAGTATTTTTAAATAAATCAGCTTAAAAAATTTGAAAAACTTACTAAAAACTTTTTTTAAAAAAAGTTTTATTTTAAATACAAATAATTCTTTTTTTACTATTCTATCAATGTTAAATCCATCAACAGCTTCTTTTTCAGACATATGCCTCATCTTTTGTTCTATTTTATTATTATACTTGTCCAAAATTTTTTGTTTTTCGTTGCAACTAAAATCATTAAATCTTTTTCCTAACAATTCCAAAAACTTTTTCTTTTTCATAAATTGACCTTCCTACAAATTATTTTATCAAAGAGAATTAAGTTAAACAACACATTAAATTATCATTTAATAATCTTTTTTTGGCAAAAAATGGTAAAATAATATAAAAAATGTAAAATTAGTTCTAGAGTCATGTATAAAGTGACTAAATGAACATTAAAATTATGAGAAAATTAAATAGGTGAAGTAGGAATGGTATATATTAAAGAAAAACCCAAAACCAGAAACATATACACGATAGTCGGCAAAAACATTCAAAAATTCAGAAAGCAGAAAGGATTAACTGGTGAAGATTTAGCAGAACTATGCAATTTATCATATGGCTATATTAAAAATTTGGAATCATCTAAAGTACATGCGACTATATCAATAGAAACTTTAAAATTAATTGCTGATAAACTAGAAATTAAATTAGGAGACTTTTTTGAAGAATAGTTTCCTTTTTTTCACATAAAATATAAATGTGAAAGAAATATGAAAATTTAGCACTCTATATTGACAAGTGCTAACTAAAGTGCTATATTTAAAACGTAAGGAGGGATAGATATGAGTTTATTGCCAAGAAGATATTATCTTGATAATTTCTTTGATGATTTTCTAGATGAAAGAAGAAGTAATGCAATGAAATGTGATATCTACGAAAAAGATAACAAATATCATGTAGAAATGGACATACCAGGATTCAACAAAGAAGACATTTCTATTGACATTAATGATGGTTACCTTACTGTAGAAGCAACAAAAGGAGAAGACAAAGAAGAAAAAGATAAAAACTACATTAGAAGAGAAAGAACTTATGGAGAAATTAAAAGACAATTTTATGTAGGTAATGTTGATGCAGAAAAAACAAAAGCGGAATTTAAAAACGGAACATTAAAAATTGTAATTCCAAAAGTTGAAGAAAAAGAAAATAAAAAACTTATTAATATCGACTAAAAAATGCCAACAATTTGGCATTTTTTAATTCTGCAAATAGTTTAAAGCATTTATGGCTGCAACAGTCCCATCACTTACAGCTGTAGTTACCTGTCTAATATTTTTATTTCTACAGTCTCCAGCAACTAAAATGCCAGGCAAATTAGTTAACGTGTCAACACTATCATAATAATTATTTTCAGTTTTGTTTAAATTTAATTTAATACTAGTTTCAGGATCCATACCAATTGACAAAAATATCCCATCAACTTGAATTTCTCTTTTACCAATTAAATCTTTAACAACTATTTTATCTAACTTATCAACACCTAAATATTGAATAATATTAGAATTTAACAATATTTCAACATTTTTTAGTTTACTGACTTTTTCTTTTAATTTTTTTTCACATTTTAAATCTTTACCTCTATAAATTAAATACACTTTATCACATAATGATGCTAAATAAATTGCATTTATAACAGCACTATTGGCTCCTCCAATCACACCAACAACTTTATTTTTATAAAAAGGTCCATCACAAGTAGCACAAAAATGAATACCTGAGCCAATAAATTCATCTTCATTTTCCAAATTTAATTTTCTGTGTTTAACGCCAGTAGCAATTATAACAGTTTTTGTCTCATAAACTGTATCATCGACAAAAACTTTTTTTATCTCACCATTTTCAATTGACTTTACCTCACCAATTTCAATATCAACACCAAGACTAATCACTTGTTCATAAAGCATATCTACAAGTTCACTTCCACTTATGCACTTAAACCCAGGATAATTTTCAACTAAAGGAGAAGAAGCTATTTGGCCGCCAATACTTTCTTTTTCAATTATTAAAGTTTTAGCACCACCACGAGCTAAATAGATGCCAGCTGTTAAACCAGCTGGCCCTGCTCCAATTACAATTGCATCATACATGACAAACCACATTTTCATTAACAAATTTTTTAATATTAGAAATATTCTTAATTAACTCAACTTCACCATTTTTTATTACTACCAAAGTTGGAGCTTGTTTAACTCCATAAAATAAAGTCAAATCAACATCCTTTTCAGCATCTACATATTTATAATCAACCTTAGCATCGTCTAACACTTTTTTAGCCATTTTGCAATTAGGGCAAGTCTTAGTTCCAAAAAGTAATATTCCATCTTCAACTTTTTTTGAATGAGGTTCTTTAGAGCAATTAACATCATATAATCTACGCATCTTATATTCTTTAGCTTTACCATCATTCCAGTTTTTAACTGGTCTATAATAACCTGTAATTCTACTATAAACTTCTGTTTCACCATCACAAACAGGGCATTTAAATACTTCACCTGCAATATAACCATGTTTCTTACAAATTGAATATGTAGGACTCAAAGTATAATAAGGCAACTTATAATTTTCTGCAATCTTCCTAACTAAATTAGCTGCAGCTTTCCAATCAGGCAATCTTTCGCCCAAAAATGCATGGAAAACTGTACCTGAAGTATATAAAGTTTGAAGTTCATCTTGAATATCTAAAGCCTCAAAAATATCATTAGTAAATCCCACTGGCAAATGAGAACTATTAGTATAATATGGAGTATCATCATCAGAAGCAGTAATAATATCAGGATATAAACTTTTATCTTTTTTAGCCAAACGATATGAAGTACTTTCTGCAGGAGTTGCTTCCAAATTATACAAATCTCCATACTCCTCCTGATAATCTGACAATTTTCCCCTCATAAAGTTAAGAACTTCTTTAGTAAATTTTTGAGCTTTTTCATGAGTCAAATCTTCTTTTATCCACCTAGCATTTAAACAAGCTTCATTCATACCTACTAAACCTATAGTTGAAAAATGATTATTAAATGTACCCAAATATCTTTTAGTATAAGGATATAAACCCTCATCAAGCAGTTTAGTTATAACATTTCTTTTTACCTTTAAACTTCTAGCAGAAATGTTCATCATTTTCTCTAATCTCTCATAAAAATCTTTTTCATCTTTAGCCAAATAAGCAATTCTTGGCATATTAATTGTAACAACACCAATAGATCCAGTAGATTCTCCACTACCAAAATACCCGCCAGACTTTTTTCTCAACTCCCTTAAATCAAGTCTTAAACGACAACACATACTTCTAACATCGCTTGGTTCCATATCGCTATTTATATAATTTGAAAAATAAGGAGTACCATATTTTGCTGTCATTTCAAACAATAATTTATTATTTTCACTTTCTGTCCAATCAAAATTTTTAGTAATTGAATACGTAGGAATTGGATATTGGAAACCTCTACCATTAGCATCACCTTCAATCATAATCTCAATGAAAGCTTTATTTACCATATCCATTTCTTTTTGACAATCTTTATACTTAAAATCAACTTCTTTTCCAGCAATTATACAATTTAATTCAGCTAAATCATTTGGAACAACCCAATCTAAAGTTATATTGGTAAAAGGAGCTTGAGTTCCCCATCTGCTTGGAGTATTTACGCCATAAACAAATGATTGAATACATTGTTTAACCTCTTTTTGAGACAAATTATCAATTTTAACAAAAGGTGCCAAATAAGTATCAAAAGAAGAAAATGCTTGTGCACCGGCCCATTCATTTTGCATAATACCTAAAAAGTTAACCATTTGATTACACAAAGTACTTAAATGTTTTGCAGGACTTGATGTTATTTTGCCTGGAACGCCACCCAAGCCTTCTTGAATTAATTGCTTCAAACTCCAACCAGCACAGTAGCCAGTCAACATAGATAAATCATGCAAATGTATATCACAATTTCTATGTGCATCAGCTATTTCCTTATCATAAACTTCACTTAACCAATAATTAGCTGTAATAGCCCCTGAATTACTTAAAATTAAACCGCCTACAGAATATGTAACAGTAGAATTTTCCTTAACTCTCCAGTCAGTAACATTGATATAACTATTTACAACATCCTTATAATCCAAAATAGTTGATTGCACTGCACGTTGTTTTTCATGTAACTTACGATATAAAATATATGCTTTGGCTACAGACGCATACCCAGCCTGTGAAAGAACTGTCTCAACACTGTCTTGAATATCTTCAACATCTATAATATCATCCTTAACTTTATTTTCAAAATCAGCAGTAACTTTTAATGACAAGAAATCAATTACATTTTCGTCATAACTTTTGTTTTCTGCATCAAACGCTTTAGTAATAGCTGCTCCTATCTTTTTAATATCAAATGACACTATTTTGCCATCTCTTTTTCTAACCTTATACATAACTTTCTCCTCCTAATCACATGTATAATTTTATATTCCCCTAACTTTAACATTAGGAAATTTTTCATTTAATTTAGCACACATTTCTAAAAGTTCATCTTTTGTAAAACCTTTTAAATTAGCATCTAAAACCCTAGAACTACTTTCAAAATTTTGTAAAAAATATTTAGAATCTTTACCAACAAATTCACAAATACTTAACAAATCATTTAAAGTATGATAATTTTTAACAACCGTTGTTCTAAATTCAAAATCTAATTCAGACTCTTTTATAAGTTTTACGCTTTTAGAAATTTTATTTAAATCAACACTTACCCCACTTACTACTGAATAATTATTATTGCTACTTTTTATATCCATTGCAATATAATCAACCAAATTTAATTCTATTATTTTTTTTAAAACCTCAGGTTTAACACCATTAGTATCCAATTTAACTTTTAATCCTAATTCCTTTACCTTATTTAAAAAACTAACTAAATCATTTTGCATAGTTGGTTCCCCACCAGTAATAACTACACCATCAAGCATTTTTCTACGTTTACTCAAATAATCTAAAATCTCATTTTCATCAATTGTTCCATTCTTGAAACAGATCAAATCACTATTATGACAAAAAGGACATTTAAAATTACAACCTTGAGTAAAAACAATAGCCGCGACAAAACCAGGATAATCAGTCAAAGTCATTTTTTCAAAACCGCTTATTTCCATCAAGTCACTTCCTTACTTCTAAACTTTAACAACCCTATATCATTATCAAATAAATTAAATATCATTTCTTCAAGTTTATTAACTCCAAAAGTTTTATTTATCTTTACTTCATAAACACTTCCGCCACTAAACAACTTTTGTATTTCCCCAACAATTTTATAATCATTCTTTAACATAGATGCCTTATATATTGAATCATAACAAGATTTATTTTTTATTTCTTTAGTTATTCCATAAATAGATTTATCTAAAGTCATTAATTCCTTTGAAGCAATATTATCAAAAGGCTCATTAATGTAAAAATTTAACCTTGTTTCCTCACGAAAGTTCATACATTTATTGTTCAAAAATTTTAATATATCTTTAAGTAAAGATAACTGCTTACTTTCATCTTTTTCCAAAAGATTAATACATTCTTTTAATCCTATCACGCCAATCAGCAAATTGCCATTTTTTATAACCTTTCTAATTTTTTGCCCACTTTCAAGTCTTTGATCACTCATGACATTATTATTAAACAAATATTCATAATTGTCTTTGCTCTTATTACCAATCGTCTCAAAAGTTAATAATAATTCATTTTTAACAATTTCTAGCATGTAATCTAACTTATTATAAAAATTCTTAATTGTATCATTTTCAAATTCTAAACCTAATCTAGCAAAATTAATAGAAGTAATTGCAATCAACATTCTGCCAATAGATCCACTTTCATCATCATTATTATTTTCAAAAATTCTAATACCATCGGAAAAATATTCAACTTCATTTATATTCCTATTGTATGAAGCATTAAGATTAGCAACAAGAACATTTTTTCCGTTAATAACTAAAGAACAAATTTCTTTTAACTTATCCTTATTTATTAGATTATATTTAAATATTGCAAAAACGTTATTTAATCTATCTAACTCATTTAAAACTTCAATAATTATTTTATTTAAACATGAACCTATATAATTAGAACTAGTGCCAAAACTAAATGAATATTTTTTGTTTGAAGCATCTAAAGTACAAAATAGATTTTTAATATTTAAATAAAAGTCATTTTTACATTTATTAACACTATCTTTATAAGCTTGACTAAATATATTTTCAACTTGAGAAGATAACATATATATTGAATAGTTAGACATCTCAAACATTATATCAGATTCTTTATTAACCATTTCAATTATCTTATTTAAATTAATATATTGATCAAATCCGGATACTTTCAAATACTTAGACAAATAATCAATATAAATCTTTTTAAATGTCTGCAAGCAATATTGTTCTAACAACTTATCCAAAGCTGGAATACTAATTTCGCCATTTACTTCAGTACTTAAACTTTTCAAATAGTAAATAAAACTATCAAAAGAATTATTTATTAAATATTCAGTCATATCGATATGAATATTAGATAATCTACCTAAAGAAAAATTACACATATCATGAATAAAAATATTTCCTTCATCATGCTCTCTAAGATATTTATTATCTATTATATAAGATTTTGTTATTTCATTAATAACCGTCATCCCATATTTAACAACCACATCATTAAGTTTAAACGTATTATCACTTAGTAAAACATTATCATCGTTTATTTTTTCAATAGCTTTTAAAAATTTATGCTGTTGTTTTTGAGTAAATATTTTTCTACTAATAGCCCTTTTTTTCCTATATTCACTAAAAGCCGTATAAACTTCAAAATATTTGTCTTCCTGTAACATAGCTTCAATAATATCTTGAATATCTTCAACATTTATTGTTTTTCTATTCTCATAATTATTTTCTATATATTTTAAAACTTTTTCATAGACCTTATTAATACTAGATTCATCACTATTATCATACACACTATCAAAGGCGCTTTTAATTGCAACAGCTATTTTATAACCGTTAAAATTAACTCTTTGACCACTTCTTTTTACAACCACAAGATCATCAAATATATCTTTTTGCAATTAAACCACCTCCTATGCTGACTACATTAATATTACTAAAGGCATACATATAAGTCAATGTTTTTTTTAACAAAAATTTTAAAAAAACAAAAAAATATTTTTATAAAAAAATATTTTTTACTAAAAAAAACATGATTTCTAAAGAAAAAAGTAAATATTATGATATTTACTTTTTTACATTAATTTACATTTTTATTTTCATCAGCTAATTCTTTAAAAGCAACCTTACCAACCAATGTTCTTGGTAAAGAATCTCTGAATTCATATTCGCTTGGCAAAGAATACTTAGCTAAATTCTTTTTACACAATTCTTTAATCTCATTTTTTATTTTTTCAGTAGGATTCACGCCATCTTTCAAAACTATATATGCTTTCGCAACCTGAACTTTATAGGGGTGATCTACACCAATGACAGTACAAGTAAGAACATCAGGATGAGATGAAATCACATTTTCAATATAAGTAGGATATATATTATAACCAGAAGAAATTATTATTCTTTTTAATCTTTGCTTAAAATATACAAACCCATCTTCATCCATTGCGCCAATATCACCAGTATGTAACCAAAGCAAACCATCGTTATGTTCCCTTAAAGTCTGCATAGTTTCCTTAACATCATTTAAATAACCCATCATAACACTAGGCCCATGAATACATATTTCTCCATCTTCACCATATGGAAGTTCGTCATGAGTTCCAATTTTAACAATTTTATAATAAGTATCAGGAAATGGAATTCCTATTGTTCCATCTCGATATTCACCACTAGGAGTCAAACAACTAGCCGCGCTGCCTTCCGTCAACCCATAACCAATTCTAACTTTAGCACTAGATCCATGTCCCTCCAAAAACCTATCAACTTTTCTTTTTAATTCAGGTAACATCATATCACCACCCGAAACAACGCAAGTAACAGAAGACATATCATTGCCTTTAATATCTTTATTTTTCAATAAACCTTCATACAATGTAGGAACCCCGACAATAAAATTTGGTCTATGTTTTTTTATTAAATTTCCAAACTTTTTATAATTAAACTGTGGTATCAAAATACATCTCATTCCACAAATAAGTGGTGTATGTATACAAACACCTAAGCCAAATCCATGAAAAATTGGCATTATAGATAATACAGAATCTCCTGCTTTACTAGGATCTGCCATCAAATGACTTTGTATCGCTAATGCATTAAAATTATTATTAGATAGTAAAATGCCTTTAGGTTTCCCAGTAGTCCCACCACTATACAATATTACTGCAGGATCATATTTACTCCTCTTAACAATATACTCATCATTAAACATATAACCAAAATCAATAAAATCTCTCCAAGACATAATATTGCTTTTATCAAAAGGAACCTTAGTTTTCCTGCCTTGTACAAGCCAATACATTGCAGACATAAATATAGGCATATTACCATTAGCAGTCATCACAACAATCTTTTTAACTCTAGTCTTATCAATGATATTAAGTAGCTTATCACAGGCGATATCTATAGAAAAGACAAAAGTACTATTTGAAATCGTTAAATAATTAAGTATCTCGTTTTCAGCAGACAAAGGGTGAATCATATTAGCAACTGCTCCAACCATATTTATAGCATAAAACATCACAATAGACTGAGGCATGTTTGGTGCACATATAGTTACAACATCATTTTCACTAACACCTAAAGCCTTCAAAGCCCTTGCAGCCTCATGAATCATACTAACCAATTTAGAGTAAGTTATTTCTTGACCAAAATACTCCAAAGCAACATAATTAGGGTACATCTTTGAAGCATCATCAATTAATTCCCACATCATCATATCAGGATAATTTAAATGTTTAGGTACATCCTTATAAAATCTAGTCCATGGACTTCTTAACTTACTTTCCAGTTTATTTTCTTTTTTTTCTTCTTTACTTATTTTTATTTTCTCTTTCAATTTTTTCACACGCCTTTTTTTCTAATAATTTAGGATTTTGTAAAATATATTCAAACAATTTTATAGATTTTGCGAAATAAACCCCATCCGCTATTCTCTCATCAACATTCACACCAAAATCACATACATCTCTAATTTCAACTTTGCCATTTTCTGTAACAAGTTGTTCTTTATGAATTTTACCTATTGTCATTAAAATAGAATTAGTCCCAAAATCAGTTAAATTATGATAAATTGCACCACAATCTATACTTCCTAAATTTGATAAAATAATCGAACTATGATAAATATCATTTTCAATTAAACTATATGGAATAAGCCCATGATTATCCAATTTTTTTAAAAACCACATAACAAACACTCTTAAAAATCTTGGCAATTTACCAACAATATTAATAGCATCATCAGTACCATTTTTAGAATTACTTCTAACTTTTTTAACAGTCCCACTTATTTTATTTTTGACATCAATCAAAGTATCATTTTCACCAACTCGAATAACATTTAAATACTCAGGAGAATCATCTTCAAAATCTACCTTTGCGACAAAAGACAAAGACACATCTTTTCTATCGTAAAAATGTTTATTCAAAACGAACCTATTTAATAATGGTCTATTATAAAAAACTTTAGCAATAGCCATAGAAAATGCATGAAAATACGTTAAATCACTTTCACTCTTTTTCCTTTCCTCAATATACTTAACAAGCTCAGTTACATCAATTTTTTGATTAATATAAACATCAGAGTCAGCTCTTAAAGGTTTTATATCGCACATAATCATATGCATTCCATCAACATTTCTAACTCTAACTGCATCCTTTCTATCTCCAAAACTCACTACAATAACCTCCAACTATAATTATATAAGATATGAACCAATTATTCAACTTTTGTCTTTAGACCATATGAATTTAAAATAGGATCTTTAAACAAAAACCACCTAGGCGGGTTATAAGTCCATGTAAAATAAGCTAACAAAAACAAGAAAATTCCAAATACTCCAATAAAGTTCAAATTAAAGCCAACATAATTATAATCTAAATAATAATTTAGCAAAACTGATATAATCAAAGAAAAAACAAAAATAAATATATCTATAATTAAAAAATGCCTTTTTAGAACAAATTTATATGTGTAAAATAACAAAGGTAAAATAATAACAAAACATAAAATTGAAACAAATTTATTAAACCAAAAATTATGTAGATAGCCATTAAAAAAAGCATCAATAAAAGTTGATAAAAATAATGGAGTTAATCCAATCTTTATATGTTCCCAAGTGCTTTCATTAACAGCAAAAAACAACGCAACAATTTTGTTTTCATTACTAAATTTATACAAAAAATGGCCAACAAAACCAGTCAAAACTGAAAAAACAAAAATTAAAAAATAATTCATAAATTCACCTAATAAATTATATTAGTTTTTTCTGCCCTTTTTAACCTGAATATTATAAATTATTTTTAACAACAATTTTACACATATAAATCTTTGCAAAAATAATCCACATTTTACCATAAAGCCAGGAACTATAACAACTTTATTTTTAAACATTTTATCTACAGCATATTTTGCGACAAAATCACTACTCATTGATTTTAAATTAAAGCTAGTACCAGCAACATTATTAAAATTAGTATTTATAGGTCCAGGGCAAAGAACAGAAAAGTGAACGTTATTTAAATTTCTTCTATTTTCCTCATATAAACCTAAAGTCAAACTTCTAACATAAGACTTAGTAGCATAATAAGTACTTAATAAAGGTCCCCCAGGTAATAGACCAGCAGATGAAGCCACGTTTAAAATATAACCTCCATTAGCTTCTTTCATCATTTTATACACTTCTTTTGTAAGCCTATGAACAGCAATCACATTAACATTAATCATTTCAATTTCTTTATCTAAATCACTTTCATAAAATGAGCCATACAAGCCAAAGCCAGCATTATTAATCAAAATATCAATTTTATCTTTTTTGCATCTATCTATAACCTTATCAACATCATCTTTATTATTTAAATCAGCAATCAAAATATCTGATGGCGTATCTAATTTTTCTTTCACATCAATTAACTTATCTTCATTTCTAGCTACCAAAATAATATCATAACCAATTTTTGACAAATAAATTGCCATATCCCTACCAATTCCACTAGATGCACCAGTAACAAGCGCTTTCATAAACTTCACCATCCTATAAAATTATTATACCATGAATTATTCTAAAACAGCTGTAAATACTAAAAATAGGTGATTAAAATGAGTAATCAAGATGAACTTATATTATATTTATGTGAAAACATAAAAATGGGGTTATCAAGCACAACAAAAATTATAAAAATATTAAAGAACAAAGACAATAAAATCAAAAAAGTTTTAGAAAGCTATATAAAAACATATGAGCATTATTTAAAAATGGCAAAAAACTTAAAACAAAAATACAATGTAAAAACTACTAAAAACAAGTTTATGCAGAAATTAATGGCAAACACTATGATGGAAGAAGAAATAAAAAGAGATAACAGCGATAGCAAAATTGCAAACATTCTAATTAGAGGATTCACCATGGGTGAAATTGATTTAGAAAAAAGAATAAAAGATTTTGTAAACAACTTAGATAAAAAAGAAAAAAGCGACATTCTAGACCTAACAAAAGAATTACACGCTTTTAACAAAAACAGCATTGTAGAACTTAAAAATTATTTATAATTTAACTTTTTCAACAATAATGGAACTATGACAGGCAAAGTAAAAGTTAAAGGTAAAACATATCTAAAGTATGTATTTGCAGGGCCAGCAATACAAGTAAGTAAAAGCACAAAACCTGGCAACAAAGTAAATATATATTTTTTATTTTTCGTGACAATTAGTGAACACAACATAAATAAATATATCCAACTCGTAAAACCTATATTAACTATTAAACCCAAAAATGGAATTCTAGAATAAGCACTTGAAAAACCGCCTAAAATATCTCTAGAAACATCTAAATTATTAAAGTGATAATCAAAACCAGCTTCTTCCAATTTTGTATTATAATCATTGTATAAATACCACTGAGCTGTATTAGGATAAAAATATCCGTAAACATTATTTAAGGTTGCATCCACATAAATCATAGGCTCTTTTAACAGATATTTAAACCAAACAATAAAATAACGTTTCAAATCATCACTCGTCGCATACTTATTATATTTATTTTTAACATTGTCACTTAAATCAGGTTCATATCTATCAGCTAAAGTATTATAATCTAAAATAACATCAATTATGTTTTTATCCGTTTCTTCAATAACTTCTTCCTTATATTTTACTAATCTAGCAGTTTGTTGAAACGGAATAGATAATGCCTCTCTAATACTAGTATTCGTAATTTCAAAATAAGTTAATAACCTGTTATACCCAAAATAAGAAATCAATGATAAAACAAATATTGAAACTAAAGATTTTCTTTTATCCTTTAAAACTATAATCATAAAAGGAAAAACCAATAGTAAAATATAAACACCATTATTTCTAAATAGCATCATAAAAAGAACTATAACAAAAAATATAAAATAATCCTTGTTTAAAACATCATCAATAATAAATTTGTATATATAAATAATCAATAGCAAAATCAAACAAGAAAATATCACATCTTTGACCGTAGTCATAGCGTACATTGGAAATACAGGAACAAGCGCAAAAATCAATAAAGATATAATGAGATATTTACTTTTAATACCCTGTTTTTTCATAAAACAAATCGCATAAGAAAAAGTCATAATAACTAAAGTAGTTTGCAAAATACTATACAAAAATAATCCAAAATTAACACTACCGAGATTATATCCAAGTTTAAAGAGCCCACCTAATAACAGAGTATGAATAACTGGGTTAAAATTAGTTATAAACACATTTTCATTTATCAATACTACACTATCCATATACCTAGTATGAATTCCCATAACCTCTTTAATCTGATTAGCAGCATCATAATTAATAACAGCAGGATAATAAGCAATCATATAAGGTAAATAACAAATTAATAACAAAATACAAGAAAACACAAAAGGATTTTTTTCAAAAAGTAATAACAATTTATTTTTTTTCACAAAATCAGGAAAATCATATTCCTTTATAAAATTAAAAATCACATTAATTGTCACATTAAAAAATATAAAATATCCAACAATTTTTAAAAGCGATAAAAAGAACAAAAACCATGAGCCAAACAACAAATCACTGCTATCAGTAACGTCAAAGCTATAACCTACTACCATAAATAAACTAAATAAAAGTGATAAAAAATTAAAAATCTTATTATATTTTAAACTATATAAATACTTTTTATAATACAAAAACAAAAATATTACAAAAACCAAGTAAAGCAAAAATGAATTATCCTTTTGAGTAAACACTAAACCATTTAAAGTCATAGGAGTAACAAACGACACAACAGTTAATAGTGAGCACAAAAATATAAAAAAATACTTAAATTTTTTCATAATTAATCCTTTCTAACAAATATAAACTTTTTTTGTACAAAATAATTTACAACAAAAATTAATATGTCTACTGGTATTTTAATTAAAGTTTCATTAAAATGAGTTAACAAATAAATAAAGTACACACTAAAAGATGAAACACACATTTGAACTACAACTAAAATATAATATTTAATCAATGTGGAATTTTCAACTACCTTATTATTGCTTCTAAAAACCATATTACCATTTAACAAATAATTTATAAATGAACTTATAACTCTTGCAATAAAAGTAGACAAAATAATTGCATAAGCACTAATATATTGTTTCAATACTAATGAAAAAATACTAAATAACACCAAATCTATCACAAAAGATAGCCCAGCAGAAAATATATATTTTAAAAAAACCTTATATTTGTTATATAATTTACAAATAATCTCTTTCATCTAATTCCTTAACTTTCTTTTTCAAAATTGCCAACTCTTGAGTTAATATAACAATCTTCTCTTTTTGTATTGAAATAATTGAAGTCAAAGCAAAAGTAATAGACATTAAAAGCAAAAATCCAATTAGAAAAACCATATTGCTAGCAGCTTCAAAGCCTAAAAATTTAGCGAATTTTTCTATCAAACCATGAAAAATTAAACTTAATAAAAACATAAGCGCAAAAATTAACCACAACAACGAATATTTTAAAGACATCTTCTTTTTTAAAATAACTATAAAGATAGATACTATAAGAATAAAACACAATATAGATAAAAAAATTATTAAACTAGTTTTCATTTTTTTTCTCCTTTTGTACTTAACGCTGTAATCATAATAGCGAGCGACACTTTAATCATATAATAAACTGATTTGAATGCATTTATAGAACTTAAACCATTAACTCTTTCTTTCATTTTTACTGGTATTTCAAAAACACTATAACCCTTTTTCAAAACATAAACTATAGAATCAGGTTCAGGATAATCAATAGGATAATTGTCAGAAAATAATTCTATTATTTTTTTATTACAAGCTCTAAATCCACTTGTAGGATCAGTAATTTTTTTACCAGTAAATATTTTTATTAAAAAAGACAAAATTGATATACCAATTCTTCTAACTTTAGTAGATTTGAATTCACTAACATCATTAATAAATCGCGACCCAATAACTAAATCCACACCTTTTTCTAATTCAGTTATTAATGCCTCAATATATGTTGCATCATGTTGTCCATCACCATCAAACTGAACAGCATAATCATAACCATTATCAAATGCATACTTATATCCAGTTTGTACCGCACCACCAATACCTAAATTTAAAGGTAAACTTATATAATTAAAATCATTCTTAATACATACTTCTAAAGTATTATCTACTGAGCAATCATTTACAACAATGTAATCTATTAGACAATAATCACTTTCAATACTTTTAATAGATTTAATTGTGTTAACAATATTATTTTCTTCATTAAAAGCAGGTATTATAACCAACAACTTCTTCATATTAACACCCAGCCAATATTTTAACATATTTAATAGAGAAAGTCTAATTACTTCTTGTCTGTTAGTTAATAATTTGATAACATTAAAATATATTGTAGTATAAGGTGATAAAATGTTGTCAAAATTAATAATTCTTTTTTTCATTTATTCTGTAATAGGATATATTTGTGAGGTAATTAACTGCTATATGGCAATCAAAAAATTAAAAGATCGAGGATTCTTGCTTGGGCCTTATTGTCCAATATATGGTTGTGGTGCAATATTATTAACTTTGACTTTAACAAAATATCAAAATGATATATTAATATTATTTGCTACATCAATGCTAATATGTGGCTTACTAGAATATTTTACCAGTTACATTTTAGAAAAAATTTTTAAAATGAGATGGTGGGATTATACTAAAAATAAATACAACATAAATGGACGCATTTGTCTAGAAACATTAATACCATTTGGACTTGGCGGAGTAATAATAATTAAATTGCTGAATCCTTTTTTCATGAATTTAATAAATAACACTAACACCACTGTTTTGCAAATTACTGCATTTATAATAAGTTGTATATTAATTATAGATTTAATAATATCGTTTAATATTGCATTTAATTTCAAAGATATTGCAAAAAAAGCAAATAAAGATTCAACTGACGAAATAAAAGAATACATTCAAAAATACGTAGTAAATAAAACATTATATAAAAGGCTTATTAATGCGTTCCCATCTTTACAAAATTTAAAAAAGTTTAAAAATTAGTAGAAGAACATTTATTAAATAATAAACAAAATTAACAAAAATAGTTGATTTTATTTTTATTTTTTATTATTATAACCCTAATTTTAGGTGATTAATATGAAATCAATACAAAAAAAATATCCATATTTTTGGATATTAGCCAAAATAAACACTAAATTTAATTTAAAACCTTCACTTGACAATGTAAGAATAAAAACTGACAAAGACTTATCCTATTTAAATAGTATGTTAAAAAATTTTTTTAAAATATATATAAAATCAAAAAACAATAACGATAAGCTTATTGCATTATTATCAGTAACAGGAATAACTCTTTATTATCAACCATTTTACGATGGCAATAGTAGGACATTAAAATGTTTTATCAGCATTATGCTGAGAAAATTAGGATATGATTACACGTTTAATTCTAAAGATTTTATAATTCCAATGCTTTATGATGAAGAAGAAGCTACAGTAAGTGATTTAATAAAACTTCAAAAAATAATTAAAAACTGAGCTCGAAATTTTTTAAATATTTCTAAATAATCAATAATTGCATAATATATTTTTTAAAGACAACATTTGTAAATCATTAAATTTTCCCATCAAATATTCCTTCTCCTTTTCATTCAATAAAACTTTATAATCACTAATTTCGAAAAAATTTGCTATCAATTTAATAGTATCTAAATCACTAGTACCATTTAATTTAAATCTCCAGTTATGTATTGAAGCGGTACTTTTATTAACATATTCTGAAAGATTATATTCTAAATCGCATTTTAACATTTTTTCTTGTAGTCATTATTCTCCTTTCAATTGAATTATATATTATATTAAAATAATAAAAAAGTTAGAAAAATATCACTTTCTTTATCCTGCTTTAAAATATACTTCTTTTAACAACCGTTTCCGAACTCCAGTTACACTCATATTAATGTAATTATGTAAGGCATCTTTAATAGTTAGGAATACTCTAACTAATTATTAAGCTTCATATAATTTAAAAGTAACAATGACATTAATATTTTATTTATAAGCACAAAAAATCTAACTTTTTCCTAGAAGTTAGAATTATATTAAATTCGAAAAAGCTCGAACAGATTTACTTATGGCAGAGCATCTTTACCCAAAAGCGAACTTTCTAATACTTCTGGTCTAGGTATTTTCTTCTCATAAGGCTTATTTTGAGTGTTAAATACTATAGTAATGCTGTCATCATATAAGAATACTTGGTAAATAAGTGTATTTATTAATAATTTGCGATATTTAATATCATTAATATTACCTTTTCTTAATTGTACTAAAAAGAATTTAACTTCAGTTACTGTCAATTTAATATGTTGACTTTCTTCTAATGCAATTTCACTCATGATTTGTTGTCGTTCTATTTCCATTTTGTTTAATTCTTCAAAAATGGATTGTTTAACTGCATCTATTGTGCATATTTTTAAACTATCAAATAGATTTGCTTTTTGTTTTTCGTTATCCTTTAACTTTTTATTTAATCTTCTTAAAGTACTATTATCTTTATCTTGATTTGCTAGTTCTACAACTTCTGTAGCTATTTTTTTGATATTTTCATCAGTTAAAACCTCTCTTGCTTGTTGTATAACTAAATCCTCAATATAATCTTTTTGAACTGCTTTTTTATTACATAGTTTTTTTCTTGCATTATTGCACATGTAATAATTATGTAATTTTCCAGTTTTAGAAGTTCCACTATAACCAGTCATCATATCTTTACAATGTCCACAAAAAAGTTTTGTGGTCAAAAGGTATTCAGTTTTTGCTCTTGCTCTTGCAGGGGCTTTTTTATTTTTAACCATCATTTCTTGAACTTTATAGAAAATATCATCATCAATGATTCTAGGTATGCCATCTATGGTATCTTCGCCATTATATGTGTAAATGCCAATGTATCGTTTGTTTAAAAGAATATTTCTTATACTATTTTTATTAAATTCTCCACCTGTAGCAGTCTTTATATTTTTACTATTTAGATATCTAATAATATCAGCCATTAAATATCCTTCGGTATACATTTCAAATATCTTTTTAACAATAGGTGCTGAATCCTCATCAATAGCAAATTTCTTTTTCTTAACAATTCTTCCTAATGCATCTGTAATGTTACTATCTACATCAACAAGTTTAAATCCTAAAGGAATTGTGCCACCATTATAATAACAATTTTCTGCATTTATTTTCATACCTCTTTTAACCTTTTGTCCTAATTCTGCAGAATAATATTCAGCCATACCTTCAAGAACAGATTCCATAAGAATTCCTGAAGCATCATCGTTGATATTTTCACGAGCCGAAAATACTCTAACACCGTTTTTCTTTAATGTTCTTTTATAGACTGCACTATCATATCTATTACGTGCGAATCTATCTAATTGATATACTAAAACGCCTTTAAAAGTCTTCTTACTACTATCGGATATCATTTTTAAAAATTCAGGTCTATCATCACTTGTTCCACTTTGGGCACGGTCTATATATTCATGAATAATAGTATAGTTATTAGACTTAGCATAATTTCTACATACTTCTAATTGTCCTTCAATAGATTGTTCATTTTGATTATGAGAACTGTATCTTGCATATATAACTACTTCCATGGTTTACATCCTATATTCTTAAATTCATATGCAATGTTCTTAGAAATTTCGTTAATTTTAAATAGAGATAAGTAATCATCATCGTTTGTTTCATAGCCCATATATCTATAATCAAAAAAAGCTTGTAAAAGTTCAACAAAATATTTAACACGTGAAGGTGCAAATAACTCATTTAAAGTATATGTAATATTGTTATTAACTGTTGCGTTAAATTCTTCCAATTTATGTATGGCATCATCAGAAAGACCTAGTTTTTTTATAACATCATCATAACCAGGTTGTTTAATATCTGATAATCCATATAAGTATTCTAAAGAAACATTAAAGTATTCAGCATAAGCTAAAGCATATCTTAGCGAAAAGGCATGACCATTTTCTATTTTGCTAATACTTTTAGAACCATTTACAATAGTTTCATCTTTTTTATTTGAGTTAACAGGCATTAATTTTTGCAAATCGTCAAACAATTGATTCTGAGTAATTTTTTTTCCAAGTGCTTTACCTTTATTTATTCTTAACTCTCTTAATCTATTTCCTCTTTCAAAGTCTAAATCATCATTATTCATACTAAACCTCCATATTTGTAACCTTATTATACACCTTTTAATTATTAAAAGTCAATGTTTAGTGTTGTTCCAAGTTACTTTTTCTTGTGATACTATAAGTTCATCAAGCGAAATTAGGCTCAATAGTTTGATAGTAAGGAGTGATATATGTAGAATCTAACCTTAATTAAAATGTGAGAGGAGATGCTCAATGATACTTAGTGATGAGCAAATTAAACAAATAGCTAATAGTATTGTTTTTGATGTTCATCAATATATTGTTGAGCATCAAGAAGAATTTGAAAAGTTTATTTTAGAGGAAAGGATTGATGATGATGGAAATAAACAATAATGGTTTTAATTTACAAAATCTAGATGAAGTATCTATAAACTTAAAGAAGAGGAAAGCGCTATACTTAGGTTTTAAATCCGAGTATATTGATTATGATGAAAGCATTCTTACTACTGATTCTGAAGAATTAAGAAAAGTAAACGCTTTCTTTTCTGGAATATCTGGAGGAAATCGAGGAATCGAAGTACTTCTTTATGAGTGGTTGGGATATACAGCTACAAGGTTACGTCTTGGGAAAGCAATCATTTTTTGGGGTTCAGGCAGAAATGGAAAATCAACTCTGTGCAGAGTCCAAGAGGCTTTGCTAAGAGATAATGCTGTATCTCATGAAAATTTAGAAGCACTTTCTGGGAGCAAAGCTGGTGGCAAGTCTACCGTTAAAAGATTAGAACATTGCTATGTTAATATCTCGGAGGACCAGAGGAACCTAAAATACTGTAATACCTCACTTCTTTGTCGATTGATTTCAGGAGAGCCTATATCAGTAGGAAAAAAAGCAGATGAACGTTATGATATTAGACCCTTTGTTAAATTGGTTCTAACAGTAAACGAAGTTGTCGATTTGCACTCCAGCGAATTATACATGAAGGACCGATTTATGATAATTCCGTTTCGTTCAGTATTTACGGATGAAAATCCACATAAACGCGTTGATATGGAGAATTTATTACGCCAACCTAAAATATTAAAAATAATCGTTGCAAAATCTATACAAGCATTTGATAATGTAATACAAAATGGAAAATTCACTATTCCAGCTAGTGTTAAAGAAGCGACTAGGAATTATTTTCTAGAATTTAATAATGTAGAGGAATTTTGTCTTCAGTACCCACTGAGCAAGTTTATCTCAATATCAAGATTATATGAAGAATATTGTAGCTGGTGTAATAGTTGTAATCAAGAGGCTGTAGCAAATGGAATATTTGGAAAGAAAATACAAGCCCTAGGGTTTAGAAAAGAACGATATTCCTTTGGAGGAATAAGAGACAATTATTATGTGGCTCCTAGTTTCGATAATTCGCAAAGCAGAGGTATATATGAAGAATACATAAAAACCCTTAAGATAAGTAAAGAAGACGCCGAATCATACAATAAAACAGGAACGCCAAAAACATTTAATATAGAAATATTTAATGATTATCTATGGGGCTGTATACTTGAAGAAATTGATATGCGAGAAGCTAATAATATCCAAGTAGGTAATGATATTCAAACAACTAATGATTCCAAAGTTGAAAATAATATTCAAGAAACTAAATCTAGTAATAAATAGTATAATGCTCTGTGAGCCTCTAAGGAAGCTCTACAGAGCTTTTATTATATACGGCGATAAAATTTTTGTAAAATAAGATATACCTCTGTAATGCTCTAGGAGCCTCTAGGAGAGGTCATATAATAGATAAGTTCTAAGATATACTTAGAAATTAAATGATACTTAGCGCTTACTAATTATGGAATTTATCTATGGCAACTATGCCACTATATCATATGTCAATTTGGAATATTGCTATGGCAACTATGCCATTTAACAAACATTCAATAATATAAATATCTTTAATTATAATTTTTATAATATACATTCAACTATAAGAAAACTATAGTTATAAATACTATAGTTGTTCTTACAAATATAATCGGTTTTTTAATATTTAATTCTGATGTTTCTCTTTTCTTATTTTTAATCGTATTCACATTCTTGTTAATATTATTGTTTCTTTTAGTATTAGTTCTTAGTTTTTAATTAGTGATTATATGATTAGAATTGTTTAATTCGTAGTTAAGAGAAATTTTAGTCCCACATACTATAAATTTCACTTTTAGATTTTTATCATCTACATTATTAAATAACTACGGCTAGATAAATTAACGGTCTGAGGTCCATTGTGTTACCACAAGTGTTCAGTATGACGGTTAAGGTAG
>CALVVO010000012.1 GCA_944363885.1 uncultured Bacilli bacterium
TAATTCTACGAACAAAGTACACCTTTGTTCGTTATCTATATTATAAATCGGTATAATTTTAACTAATGTTTAACAGTAATTTCACTACAAAAATCAGAAAAATACTCTAAATAAATTTTAATATTTTATTTATTTTCTAGTTCATTAATATACTCATAATTTAATTGATTTTTATTAGTAACTATTTTTCTACCTAGTTTCTTTTCCAAATCATCTTTAGCAACTCTTGCAGTATTACCTCCCATTTTAGCCACTTTCTTATTTTGTTCTAAGCCATAAGGTTTATATTCCTTGGCAATTTCACGAGTAGCTATTTCACCTAAATCAGCAAGTGCAATTTCAATATCACTCATATTATCTCTTAAAGATTCCTTACGAAGCCCTTTATAACTTTTATACTCTTTTGCAGTCATACCAGACCATTCTTTATATATTTCATTTGTTAAAATTGCATATTCTTTTTGTTCAGTTATACCTCCATATGCCCATAAATCAGTAAGTTGTTTTCTATCTTGAATACCTTTTATTCTTTTAGCAATCCATTTTTCATCATAACCTTTTGTTCTATATAAATCCATTGCCCTTTGCACCGCAAGTGACGGATCAAATGTTTCATTTATTCTTTCGCTACCAAGACCAGCCAACCACTGTTTAATAGGCTCTGCGTTTTTACTAGGTATTGACTCAATAATTCTAAACATACCTTCAATATCAACGACATCAGTCATACGATATTTACCATCCTGTGCTTTCAATTTCAACTGTCTAGTAATACTAGACACTTCAAATTCATCTTCTTTTTTTAACTTATTTTTTAACCAATTCCAATATTTTCTAGGTTCATTGCTATCTGCAAGTATACCCACAATATCTACAACACTAATAAAATATTTTTCATGTTCACTATCCCAAACTGTTCTAATAGTTTCATTATTAAATAACTTATTCACTAAATGCATTTTATCTTGATTCATCGATTACCTCCTATATTATTATATTACTAAAAAAAGCAAAACACTTTTACATTTTGCTATATTTTCTATTTACAAATTAAATTTCTTTTAACAAATTAACTTTACTGAGCATATCACCATCATGCAAAAATGAAGCACTCACAACCATATCTGCACCTTTATTTTTAACAAGACTAGCAGTTTCTTCATTAATCCCACCATCTACAGAAATAATAGTTTTATAACCTTTTTCATCAATAACTTTCTTTAAAGATTCTATCTTATAAAGAACACTATTCATAAAAGATTGACCACTTTTACCAGGTTCAACGCTCATAACTAAAACAAGATCAAGTTTATCGAGATACTTAATAATTTCGCTTGCATTTGTAGAAGGTTTAATACTAATTCCTGCTTTTAAACCACAATTATGAATTAAATCAATAACCTCATCAATATTCTTTACGCTTTCATAATGGAAAGTAATGTATTCTACATTTAACAAAGCAAGCTTTTCAATATACTTTTTAGGATTATTAACCATTAAATGCACATCCATTGGTTTTTTCATATAATTACTGAGTTTTTCTATTTCAGCAATAGAATAAGTTTTATTATTTACAAACTTTCCATCCATAACATCTACGTGTATATATTCAGCACTAGTATCATTAATTTTTTTAATGATATCCACTGAATTTAACACCTCTGATAAAAAAGAAACACTTACTTTCATCAACTAATCTCCTTTAATAATTTTAAATAGTTTTCATATCTACTTTTAAGTATCTTACCGTTTTTTACTGCTTTTATAACTTCACAACCATCTTCACTTACATGATTACAACTCTTATACTTACATACGTAATTAAAGTCTGGGAAAGTATGTTTTAATTCATTTCTTTCTATGTTTAAATCTAATGAACTAAATCCAGGAGTATCTGCAATAAATCCCCCTTTTACTTTCATAAGTTCAACAAGTCTGGTAGTATGCTTACCACGTCCTAAAGAATAACTAACTTCATCAGTATTAAGTTTTAAATTTTTGTCAATTTTATTTAATAAAGTACTTTTACCAGCCCCAGTTTGCCCACATAAAGCAACAGTCTTCCCTTTTATTTCTTTAACAATTTTACGTATACTAGTATTTTTATAAATTTTAAAATACTTTTTATAATACTTTAACGTCTTAAGTATTATTTTTTTACTTTTGTAGTCAATTTTATCAAGTTTTGTAACAATAATAATAGGCTCAATTTTATTATAAATAGAAAGAGAAAGCATCTTATCGAGCAAATACTCACTAAAAGCAGGAACTTCAGTACTAACAACAATGAAAAGTAAGTCAATATTAGACACAAGAGGCCTAATAAGAGAATTCTTTCTAGGAAGCTGTTTTTCAATAGTTAAACTATTTACATCGACTAAAACATTATCACCAACAGTCAATTTATCCTCTTTAAGTTTTCCCCTAACATAACAAGAAAGTACACGTTCATCACATAGAACAGTGTACAAATCTTTATTTATTTTAACAATCTTACCTTCTTTAAAACTATTCTGTTGTTTCATTATCTTCCCCTGGATTAATATCTAAATTACCTTCCTCATCAATAATAGGTTCTTCAACGACTTCAGGCTTAGTTGAAACAGTAATATTCAATGTTATACCTTCAACTACTACAGAATCAGCTGGTCTACTTTGATAAATAATTGTCCCTTCTACATATTCATCAGTTTCTTCATATTTAATTACCAAATTAATATTATTTTCTTCACAGAAATCCTTAACTTTATCAACTGTATAATTTTCTTTTACAAAATCAGGATACTTCTTTTCAACTTCAGGAATATAAATTGTAACAGTCGCACCTTTCTTAACTTTTTCCCCAACTTTAGGAGAAATATCTATAACAGTATCTGCTTCATAATCATCATCTTCACTAACCTTAATAGTTTCTACTATAACATTAGCTTCATTAGTCTCAAGCAACGTTTTAACCTCAATATAATTCTTACCTATATAACTAGCAGGAATCTCAAAAGTACCTTCACCACTAGACAAGAACAACGTAACTGTACTTCCTTCCTTAACTATTTTACCCACTTCAGGACTAGTTCTAACGACGTGTCCTTCCTCAATATCATCACTAGAAACCTTAGTATCACTAACTTCAACATTAAAACCTAATTTTACCAAATCATTATACGCATCATTTTCACTTAATCCGATTACACTATCAGGTATTTCAATATTATCTTTTGTCATAAGTTTAGGAAGCAAAACAACAACTGATGCAGTAATAACTACAAGTCCTGCAAAAATAGATGCAAGAATAATTAAAATCTTATTTTGTTTCTTATTTTCCTGTTTCATTTCAAAATCCAACTTCTTCTTTTCATTTTCCTTTTCTTTCTTATCTTTTTCCTTAACTTCTTTAATTGTATTATCTAACACCTTAGTATTTTCAATATCATTTTCAGGGAAAGGATAAACATACCTTTTTTCATTTGCACGTTCATCAGTCAAAGCAGTTACAATATCTTCATGCATAGCACGTGCGTCCTTATATCTATTTTGTGGATTTTTAGCAGTACTTTTCAAAATGATATTTTCAACTGACTGAGGCAATTCAGGCAAAACTTTTCTAATAGAAGGAAGAGGTTCTTTTAAATGTTTAAGCGCGATTTCAACAGCATTATCGCCCTTATAAGGAACGCCACCTGTTAAAAGTTCATACATAAGTATTCCCATAGAATAAATATCACTTTTAATAGTTGAACCCTTACCATTAGCCTGTTCAGGAGGCAAATAATGAACACTACCCATCACACTATTAGTTTGAGTAAGCTGAGTAGAATTAAGAGCCATAGCTATACCAAAATCAGTTATTTTAATAACTCCATTTTCCAAAATCATAATATTTTGAGGTTTAATATCCCTATGAATAATAAAACTATCATGAGCATGAGCCATACCATCAGTTAACTGGCTCATAATATCCATAACTTCAGTTATAGTCAAGCTACCGCGTTTTTTAAGAAGTTGTTTTAAAGTTATACCTTCAACATATTCCATAACAATATAATACTGCCCATCATCTTCACCAACATCATACATCTCAACAATATTGGGATGAGATAAACTAGAAGCAGAAAGAGCCTCACGTTGAAAACGCCTAACAAACTTTTCATCATTTGCAAGGTCTCCCCTTAAAACTTTAACAGCAACTTTTCTATCCAAGATAGTGTCATAAGCCAAATAAACATTGGCCATTCCACCTTCACCTAAAGTTTTAATAATTTGATATCTATCATTAATTTTAGAACCCTTTACTATCAACTGTATCACCACTCTTCTTAATTAAATAAGCTACACTAATGTTATCATTGCCACCCCTCATATTGCTTTTATTAATTAGTTTATTCACTTTTTCCTCTATTAACAAATCGTCTTCATTTAAAACTTTTTCAATCTGTTCAATCGTTAACATATTAGTAAGCCCATCACTACACAATAAAATCTCATCAACCGGGTCTTCCACTGCAAAAATATCAACATCTACCTTTTCGCTCGCTCCAAGAGCTCTCATAAGAACATTTTTTTGAGGATGATGTTCCGCCTCTTCAGGTCTAAGTTCACCAGTCTCAACCAATATATTAACTAAAGTATGATCTTTAGTAACCTTATATAGTTTACCATCTTTCTTAACAAAACCACTTGAATCCCCAACGTTAGCAAAAATCAAATAATCACTAGTCAAAATAGCAGCGACGCAAGTTGTACCAAGTCCAGTAGAATCAACGTGCTCATTTGCATATTTAATAATATTCAAATTAATCTCTTCTATTATCTCTTTTAACCAGTTAACTGCATCTATTTTATTTCCGATACTACCTAGCTTTTGAAACCTACTACCTAATTCTGTAACAGCCATACTAGAAGCAACTTCACCCGCGCGATGTCCGCCCATACCATCAGCCACAACTAATAAATATTCTCCACTTTTATTACTAACAATAGTCACACTATCCTCATTGTGACTTCTAACTTTACCTGCATCAGTTTGATAATGAAATATCACTTTTATGCACTCTCCTTTGCTCTAAGTTGTCCACAAGCAGCATTAATACCACTTGCAATATTCTTTCTTATTATTACATTTATACCATTCTTCTTAAGTATATCATAAAACTTATTTATTTTAAACTCATTACTTCTTTTAAATGTAAAATTACTAGTTTCATTATAAGGTATCAAATTAACATACATAAGTTTACCTTTAACCAAAGAAACCAAATCAAGTGCATCTTTTTCACTATCATTAATGCCATCTATCAAAATATATTCAATAGTTACCCTTCTATTAGTTTTAGAAATATAAAAATCTAATGCATCAAAAACATCTTTAATAGGATAAACACGATTAATATTCATAAGTTTATTTCTAACTTCATCACTACCCGCGTGAAGACTAATAGCTAAATTAACCTGAGTATTTAAAGAAGCAAATTCTTTAATCTTAGGAACAAGTCCACAAGTAGATACAGTAATATGTCTTTGACCTATTTCTAGTCCATAAGGACAAGTAATAACACTAATAAATCTTTTTAAAACATCAAAATTATCAAAAGGTTCACCAATACCCATTACAACGACACTATCAATTCTAATACACTCTTCCACTAGAACTGTAACAATTTGAAGGGTCATTTCACCTAAAGACAAATCTCTAACTTTTTTTAATCTACCACTTTCACAAAAAGCACAACCCATATTACAACCAACTTGAGAACTAACACACAAAGAATTACCATAATCATGTTTTAAAAGAACACATTCAATTTTATTACCATCGCTAAGTTCTAACAAATATTTACTACTTTTTTCATCTCTAACGACTTTAGAAACCTTTAGTAAATTAGCACTAAAATTATCATTTAAAAAACATTTTAAACTTTTACTAATATTACTCATGAGAGAAAAATCAAAAATATTCTTTTTATAAATCCAGTCAAAAATCTGAGATGCATTATATTTTTTAAATCCCATTTCAACTAAAAAAATTTCTAATTCTTCCAAAGTATAATCAAATATATCTTTCATAAACATCCTAAAAAAGAAAGCATTTGCTTTCTTTATATAGATAAGATTAATGAAACAATTATAAATAGAAAACCTAAAGTATAAGTAAGTCTAGTTATAAATTTTTCACTACCTCTTTCTTTCATATTGCCCATAAGTATTGTATTACCACCAGTAATAATTTGTCCTGCTTCACTAGCCTTATTACTTTGTAAAAGTACAATAGCTATTAATAAAATTGATATAATAATTAATAAAACTTCCACGATTTCACGTTCCTTTTCTTTTATCTTCTTTTCTTGCCTTTATATCCAAATCCTGATCTGATACAATCAATAAATATAAAGAAACCAATAATTATAACTAAAATATACATAAAACCCCTCCAATTCATACACTAATTATACTATAAAACTATTAAAAACACAAATATTTTATATTTAAACTATTTGACACTCAAAAATATTTATAAATAATTTATACTTTTTACTAATTATTTTTCACTAAAAAATTCATTATAAATCAATTAGAACTTCTTTTTCCATAGAATCAGACTGTGCAATCAATAACGTAAGAGCCACTAAAGTATTATTATCAATAACTTGTCCACTTTCATCATACAAAATATTACCTATAATAGATTTCAATCCATTTTCCCTTTCAAGTGCAAATAAATTACTTTTAATTTTATATTTGAAACATTTTTATTAAAAATCATTAACTTTAATCAAATTCAACTATAGCATTAAACAAACTTTTATACATTTTTCTTGTATTTTTTCTATCATTACTTTTAAATAGAAAATCATAAATTGTTTCCCAAATCACAACCCAAGCAGCAACTAACATAATCTCTTTTAAAAAATAGATTCCAAATATTTGATTTAAAATAACGAACAAATTACCCAAAACAAGTAGCAAAAATCTATACAAGTCATCAAATTTATCTATTTTAACATAATTATTATATTTTTCTTTAAAAGTATATCTAATCGCTTCATATAACCTCTCCTGGTTATTTTCTTTAACATTAGTTATTTTAATAATAATATTTTTACTTTTAGTACATTCGCCAGTTATATAATTAAATAAACTATCTGAAATATATTTGTCATTAAACTCATTAAAAGCACTTTCATAATTTTTAATATCAATATAAATCACGTTATTCATTCTTACTTAATTCCTCTTCAATTTCCATAAGCCTATTATACTTACAAATCCTTTCTCCACGAGTAACAGACCCAGTTTTAATAAAAGGAATATTTAAAGAAACTGCCAAATCAGCTATAAAAGTATCAAGGGTCTCACCACTTCTATGACTAATAATAGTTGTATAATTATGTTGTTTAGCAAGAACAATAGTTTCTAAAGTTTCATAAAAAGTTCCAACTTGATTTAGCTTAATCAAAATAGCATTACACATTTTATTATCAATACCTTTTTTTAATAATTCCTTGTTCGTAACAAATAAATCATCCCCTACAATACTAATTTTCTTGCCCAAAACTTCGGTAATCATTTTAAAACCTTCATAATCATTTTCATCAAACGCGTCTTCAATACTAATAATTGGATAGTTTTTAACCAAAGATACATAGTAATCAAGCAGTTCTTCCCTCTTCAAACTATTATTATCTAACTTATAAGTATCATTATTTTTATTATATAAACTACTTGCAGCAACATCTAATGCAATAAACACATTAACGCCAGGATCATAACCAGCTTCACTAATGCTTTTTATAATCAAACTAAGCGCTTCTTCATTGCTTTTTAAGTCAGGCGCAAATCCACCTTCATCACCAACATTAATACTAAGGCCCTGTTTAATTAACAAGCTTTTTAACTGATTAAATATCTCACTCGCAGCTCTTAAACCATCTTTAAACTCTTTAAATTTTGGGACAATCATGAACTCCTGTATATCAAGATTATTACTTGAATGCTTCCCACCATTAATAATATTATACATAGCATAAGGAAGTCTCTTTTCACGTTTATTCAAATATTCATAAACATCTAAACCACTATCTAATGCAGCAGCTTTCAAACAAGCAACACTAACACTTAAAATAGCATTTGCACCTAAATTGCTTTTGTTAAAAGTTCCATCGAGTTCAATCATAGCCTCATCAATCTTTCTTTGTTCACTAACTTCAACGCCCACAAGTTTTTCTTTAATTAAGCTAACGTTGTTGACTGCTTTTAAAACACCTTTTCCAAAATATCTTTCATCATTATCTCTAAGTTCTAGTGCTTCTCTAGTACCAGTACTCGCACCACTCGGAACGCTAAAAACCCCAATATTACCTTTTTCAGTATAGACTTTAGTTTCAACAGTAGGGTTTCCCCTAGAATCCAATATTTCACGTGAAGTTATATTAACAATTTTACTCATAATTCACCATTCTTTCATAAGAAAATTATAACAATCAAGTTATTAAAAAGCAATAGACATTTACAATCAATTATGCTATAATAATCTACTATTTAAAAAAGGGAGAGGAAAAAATGCAAATAAAGGAAATAAATGAAACTGAATTTGATAATTTTGCTAATCATCATATTTTAAGGAATTATTATCAAACTAGTCAATATGGAAACTTAATGAAAAAATTTGGGTATACGCCAATTTATATCGCCATGTTTGAAGAAAATGAAATAGTAGGTGCTGCACTTATATTGTCAAAATACATCGCTATAAATGTAAAGTATGGTTATAGTCCTAGAGGTTTTTTAATTGATTATCAAAATGACTATTATTTAAAAGAATTTACAAAATTAATAAAAAAATATTTTTTTAGGAAAGGTTTTGCATTTATAAAAATAAATCCAGAGATAACATTATCAGAAGTTTTTCCTGGAACAAATACTAAAAATATAAATGAAACATCAAAAGAATTAATTGGAAAATTGGAAAGCTTAAATTATAAAAAACTTAAAAATAATGTATATTTTGAAAGCTTATTGCCAAAATATAATCCAATTATCAACTTAAAGAGTTTTAGTGAGGAAAAATTAAGTAAAAATATTAAACAGAAAATTAAGAATAAAGATAAAAAGGGTATTTCTTTAATTAAGGGCGATGAATATAATTTAAATCAATTTTATGAATTAGTAAAAAATAAAAAGGATAATTCTATAGAGTATTACAAAAATTATTTCAAAATATTCAATAAGGATAACATGTCAGATTTGTGGTTGTTGCAAATTGATTATCATGAATACTTAAAAAATGCGCAAGAAGAATATAATTTATTAATAGATAGAAATGAACAAATAAATAAAGAATTTATTAATGATACTAAAAATAAGAATTTATTAAAAGAAAAAATGGACTCAGATAGAAAAATAACGACATTAAATCAGGAGATTACAGAAATAAATGCATATATACAAAACGATATATTTAAGCAAATTGTAGCTGCAGCTTTAGTGATAAAATATCAAAATAGAGTAAATATTGTAATCAGTGGATTTGATAAAAACACTAGATTTAATCCTAATCATTTACTTTATACAAAATTAATTGAATATTATAAAAATAAAAACTTTTCTTATTTGGATTTGAATGGTATAACTGGAGATTTTTCTTCAAGCAATCCATACAAAGGGTTAAATGAATTTAAATTGAATTTTAATCCTAATATTTATGAATATATAGGGGAATTTGATTTAATAATTAATCAAACCGTATATTCATTGCTATGGACTACAAAAATCTTACATAATGAATTTGATAGAAAAGATATAATTAATAACTGAAATAGTAACTTAACTTTTTTAAAGTTTAAAAAATAATGAAATAATTTTACTTATTTCATTATTTTATTTATGTATTTATATTTTATTTAATATTCACAGTTTCCAGGTGTTCTAGGGTATGGTATTACATCTCTTATATTCTCTACTCCTGTAATGTATATTAGAAGTCTTTCAAATCCCATTCCAAAGCCACTATGAACGCATCCTCCAAATTTTCTTAGATTCAAATACCAATCTAAATCCTTGTCTGGTACATTCATTTCTTTCATCCTATTAATTAATTTGTCGTAGTTTTCTTCTCTTTGGCTTCCACCCATTAATTCTCCTGCGCCTGGAACTTCAAGATCAACTGCAGCTACAGTTTTGCCATCGTCGTTTAATTTCATATAAAATGCTTTTATATCTTTTGGCCAATTTGTGATAAATACAGGCCCATTAAAATATTCAGTTACATATTTTTCATGTTCTTTGGCAATATCCTCTCCATATTCTGGTGTAAAATCCCATTTTACAGGTGCTTTTTTTAATATTGTTATTACTTCTTCGTGCGTTATTCTTGTAAATTTACTATTAATTAATTTTTTTAATTTTTCAATTAATCCGTTTTCTACAAATTTATCAAAAAAATTCATTTCGTCTTGACAGTTTTCAAGTACATATTTTACAACATATTTAAGCATGTCTTCCATTATGTCCATATCACCATTTAAATCACAAAAAGCGATTTCTGGCTCGATCATCCAAAATTCTGCAGCATGTGTTTGTGTATGGGAGTTTTCTGCTCTAAAGGTAGGCCCAAATGTATAAATTTTTTTGAATGCCATTGCAAATGTCTCACCTTCCAGTTGGCCAGTAACTGTCAAATTTGTCCTTTTTCCAAAAAAGTCTTTTTTATAATCTATTTCTTTTCCTTTTATTTTTTCTAAATCTAAGGTCGTTACTTGAAACATATCTCCAGCACCTTCTCCATCGTTTGATGTTATAAGTGGAGTATGCACATATAAATATCCATTTTCATTAAAATATTTGTGTATAGCAAAAGCTGCAACACTTCGAACTCTAAATACTGCTTGAAATAAATTAACTCTTGGTCTTAGATAGGCTAAACTTCTTAAAAACTCTCTTGTATGTCTTTTTGGTTGCATTGGGTAATCTTCTGGTGAATCTCCTAGTAAAGTTACGTCTTCTGCCTCTACTTCTATGCTTTGGCCGCTTCCAATAGATTTAATTAATTTTCCTTTAACTTCTATAGATGAACCTATTCTTATTTTAGATATTTCCTCAAAATTCGTTAGTTTATTAGTGTAAACTACTTGTAACGTTTTAAAGCATGTTCCATCATAAAAATCTATGAATCCAAATTCTTTTTGTTTTCTGTGATTTCTAACCCATCCGTTTAAAATAACCGTTTTTTCTAATAATTCGTTTTCTTTTTCATACAATTCTTTCAAATCTAATTTCATAACTTCATACCTCTTTCTATTGAATCTAGTAATATTTTTTCTAAATATTTTGGTTCTTGATATACCGACATAACTAATGTGTCTCTTATATAAGCAAAATTTTCAAGCAGTAAGTCTTTATCTATTTTTAAGCCATTATGTCTAATATATTTTATTGTATATGTTATTATACTTCTGGTGTTTCCTTCTCTAAATGGATGTATTTCCCATATGCTACTCATAAAGTCTACTAGTTGCGCGACTATTTCTTCTTTTGATGTTTCAAAGTTTATTTCTTTTTCTTTAAATACTTTTTTTAATTTTTTTGATACTTGTGATTTGTCTCCAAAAAACATCGAAAATCCAGATAATATTTTTTCACTTTTTTCCATATCTATCTTTCTTAATTCTCCAGCAAATGGGTAAATATCTTGAAACATTTGTTGGTGAAGATTTAAATATGAATCATATCCATATGTAAACTCATCATTTTCAAGTATTTCTTTTAAACGAACAATTACCATGTCAGACTCTACTTGACTTAATAATTTTGGATCAGTTATTCCTAGTTTATTAATTAAGACTCCTGTATTTTCATCAATATAAATATCACGCATTTTTTTCACCATAATGTTCTTTTAATAATTTTATTATTTCTTCTGTCGTTATTAGACCTTTTTTTTCTTTTTCAATCAATTCCTTAAGATATGAAGAAGCTTCTAATCCGTCTATTTGATTTATTTTTTCAGCTAATTGCCATATTTCTTCCATAAAATCACCTAAGTGTATTATATAAAAAAAAAGTGTTTTTAACAACACTTTATTCTGTTACTGCATATACACTTACTTGCTTTTTATCTCTTCCTTTTCTTTCGTATTTAACAATGCCATCTATTAAAGCAAATAATGTATGGTCTTTTCCCATTCCAGTATTAACTCCTGGATAAATTTTAGTGCCTCTTTGGCGATATATAATTGAACCTGCTTTTACTCTTTCACCATCACTAGCTTTTGCCCCTAATCTACGTCCAGCACTATCTCTACCGTTTTTAGTAGATCCAACACCTTTTTTAGATGCGAATAATTGAAGGTTTAAAAACATTTTCTTCATAAATTTTCCTCCTTAACTTTGATATTTTTGCCATATTGTATTTGAGTTTCTTTTAATACTTCTACTAAATTTTCAAGTAATTTGTTAGTTATATTATCTTTTTTTATATTCTCTAATTCAAATATATTTTCTTTATAACTAATTGCATTTTCATCAAAACTTATTATAGCATTTATAGTGGTAATTAATGAAGAACTAACACCCGCGCATACTATATCTTTACCATATGTGTCAAACATTGCGTGTCCTTTAATTGTTAATTTTTCAATAATTCCATCTTTTCTTTTAACGTCTACTGAAATCATTATTTCACTTCGATCTTTTTGATAATAATTTTTGTGTAAGGTTGTCTATGTCCTTGTTTTTTTCTAAATTTCTTTTTAGGTTTATATTTGAACACAACAATTTTCTTTTGTTTTCCGTGTTTTACAACTAGAGCCGTAACTTTAGCGCCTTTAACATAAGGATTACCAACTTTACCATCTACGTATAAAACTTCATCAAAAGTAATTTCTTTGTTAGGTTCAACGTCTAATTTTTCAACATATAGTTCAGAACCTTCAGTAACTAAATATTGTTTACCACCTGTCATAAAAATTGCTTTCATTTTTTACCTCCTTCAATAAGACTCGCCATTAAGGTACATTTCTGTTTTATTCTAACCTTTTCAGCGCGGTTGTAGAGAAGAATCTACAAACAAATAGATTTTAGCAAAAATTGTAGTTAATGTCAATTAAAACAACGGTTTTTTCTTGAAAAATAAAGGTTTAGATACTCTCTTTCATTAAATAAGCTACCATTATAGTATATATCAAAGTTTTTATCTCTTTTTACTTTATTTATGTTTTTAATTAATGTTCTTTTTTTAAATTTGTAATTGTTTATATATCTTTCAGTTAGTAATTTATTAAAACTGTAATCTTTATTTTTTATTTCAATTATTAGTTCTTTTATTATGAATATAATTATTGTTATTGCTAAGTATTTATTAAATATATAAAAAGTTATTGGTAATGATATAATGCTAATTATTAATGATATGTTAAACGATGTTTTGTATGAAAATATTTTGTTTAGTATTAAATTTATTAATTTTCCTCCATCTAAGTTTAGTATTGGTAATAAGTTAAAGGAAAAAAGTATTTTGTTTAAATATATAAATTCTTTATATGTGTTTTCATTTATATACAAATTTAGTTTTTTTATTATTAATAGTAATATTATTTGAAATATTGGGCCTCCTATTAATATAAATAGTTCTTTATTTATACTTATATTTATTGGAATATTGTAGTTTGTTATTCCTCCGAAAGCATATATTATTATTTTGCTTGCACTTATATTTATAATGGACGCAAAGAGGAGATGCCCGAGTTCATGGAATGTTATTATGAACATGAGTAAAAACATGCTTTCAAATCTTCCTGCTAAGAATGAAATAAGAAAAAATATATATGTTGTAAAGTGTAGTTCTATTTTATTTGATATAGTCTTCGTAATTTAATATCTCTCCATTTTTTTGAAACACTAAATAAAGTGTTTTATTTGCATTACCAATTATTGTCCCTTTTTCTATGTAATCATATATTTTAACGTCAACGTTTTCAATATTTCCGTACCAAGCATCTATACCGTTGCTTTGTTGTACGATTATTGTGTTGCCATACCCTTCTTTTTCTCCAATATATACAACTATGCCACTTTCTAATAAGTTAACGTTATAGTTTTCACTAACAGTTAGCTTTACTCCATCATTATACTTTTCTTTACTCGTGTATTCTAGTAGTTGGTTGCCACTTACTACTTCTGTATTTTCATCGGTTAGTTTTCCAATGTATTTATTGTAAAGTGTATTTATTTTACTAAATTCAAAATTAGTTTCTAATAAATACTTTTTAATATAACTTCTCCCTGTTTCACTCATTAAACTTATTGCCAGTACGAGTAGTACAAATACAAAGCAAATCATTGTTCTTTTTACTAGCCCATTAAGATATTTGTTAGATCCAACAGTTTGTCCTTTTTTCTTACTCTTATATTCTTCTAAAGTCATATTATCACCTAATGAATTATATGTAGTTTTGTTTTATTTATTTCTACTTTCTTCATAAAAACTAAAATATTTATCTTGGCCAATAATTATGTGATCTAAAAAATTTATTCCCATTATTTTTGATATTGTATTTATCTGATTAGTTAAATCTACATCAGGCTTACTAGGTAATGGGTCGCCACTTGGATGATTATGTATTATTATAATTGATGCTGCATTTAATAAAAACGCTTCTTTAAATATGTCTCTTGGGTGTACTGTTGTAACGTTTAGTGTACCTTTAAATAGTAATTTATAATCTATTAAGTTTTGTTTTGTATCAAAATATAGTGCATAGAAATTTTCTTGCTTTTCGTCTTTAATTAAGTCTTTGAATCCTTCGTATATTTTGTTTACGTTTTCATATTTTTTGTAAATATTCGGCACTGTTTCATATACTCTTTTTCCTAGTTCAATCGCAGCGATTAATTCTATACTTTTTATTTTCCCCATTCCTTTTATTGTAGTTAAATTGCTTACATTTGCATTTTTTAGTTCGCTGATATTTTTAAATTTACTTAAAATTTTTGTAGCAAGCATTTTTGAACTTATTTCTTTTGTACCAGTTCTTAAAACAATCGCAATTATTTCTTCATTTGATAGATTTTCTCTTCCATTATTTAACAATCTTTCTCTAGGCTTTTCTAATTCAGCCATTTCTTTAATAATCATATTACCACCTATAATTATTATTATCTTAAGTTATATGTAACTCTTTAAAATATCTCATCATATTTGTTTAATACTTTGTGATTTATTTCTTTAATTGTCTCATTATTATTGGTTTCATTTAGTAAATAATCGTATTTAGTCAAGTAATCTAAAAATTCTTTATTGTCTATTTGTTCTTCTCGTATGTATATGTTTTCATAATTTTGTTTTAATTTTTCTAAATTATTATTGTCTTTTGTTATTCCAACAATTATTTTTGCTGTTCCGTCTTCTTCTATTATTACATAATTTGGTAATGTCTTTGTTACCTTTACTACGTTTTCATAATTTTGATATGCACCTATTTGTATTAAATATACTGTTTCTGTATTTACAATACCTTTGTCTTTACTTTTGTATTTATAAAGTAAAAAACTTGCAAAAACTATTCCCATTAACATTACTATTAATAATGCTTTTTTGTTCATGTTATCACCAATAATAAAGTAACATGATTTATATGATATTTTTGTCAAAAAAAAGAAAAGTTATCTATTTTTTAACTTTTCTACTACTTCTTTAAATGTCGTTGCTTCAATTATTTCTATGTCATAGTTATTTTCTTCTTTTACTTGTAATGCCTCTTTGTAGTTATTACTAGGTGCGATAAATACATCTGCTCCATTTTTTACAGCTCCAATGAGTTTGTATTTTACACCAGAAATTTCTCCAACAGTACCATCAAGTTCTATTGTACCTGTGCCAGCCATTACGTCTCCTTTTGTTATGTCCTCACTTATTAATGTATTATATATCTGTAAAGTACTCATAAGCCCACCTGAAGCGCCGTTTTCGTTTGCTTTATAGTTAAATTTGACTTTTGGAGTCGTTTCAACATCTAGTATGCTATGAAGATATAACCCAATTATTTTTTCTCCTTCGCTTTCGTATATTACTCCACTACATTTTTCTTCTTTATCGTTTCTTAATACTGTAAAACTAACTTCTTCTCCTACTTCATATTCGATTATTTTGCTTTTTAATTCTTCTAAACTATTTACTTTTACACCATTTATATGTGTTATAATGTCTCCAACTTTTAAATCTGTAGTCGCTTCTTCAAATATATAATATACAGCAATTTCTTCTTTATTGATTTTATATTCGTATCCCGCTTCTTCAAATGCAACTATTAAGGCATTTTGGTTTACACTTGCTAAATCTATTTGCCCACGTTTTACAATATCTGTGTACTCTTCTTCTCCTATTCTCATCTCATCCACACTTACTATGTCCCAATTTGGAATTATGTATGAAAGCAATAATAATGGTATTGTCCCTTTTTTTCCTCCTACATATGTTAAATTGAAATCACCTTTTTCTTCGTAACCTTCAACGTCTAATCTGTCACTTAACTTGATTAGACCTCCAGGTGTATATATTTCATAGTCTAAAGGAACAGTAAAAACTGCAATTAAAACTGCATAAAGTATAATAACTTTTATATTATTTTTTATAAATTTTTTTGTTTTTTCATATATTTTTTTCATATTTAATATTATAACATAAAGGGGCTAAACTATGACTTATAAATTAAAAAATATTTTAACTTTTGTTTTTTTCTTCATACTAATATGTTTAATAATTACAAATACTAAAGTAGTTTCTAATTCAGCTATTAGTAGTGCTAATATATTTTTTTATAAGTTATTTCCTAGTTTATTTCCTTTTTTTATATTAAGTGAATTTTTAATAAATTACAATTTTGCATATAATATTAATTTACTCACTTCTAGGTATTTTTCTTTTTTGTTCAAAATTAATCCTAATGCTTCTTATATAGTGATTCTTTCTTTGTTTAGTGGTTTACCTAGTAATGCTAAATTTATAAGTGACGCTTATAATAACGGTGTTATTAATGAAGAAGAAGCTACTAAATTGCTCGCTTTTACTTTTTTCCCTAATCCTTTATTTGTCATTAATACTATTGGAATTATTATGTTTAATTCATTTTTAATTGGGATTAAAATTTTAATTTCAATTTATCTTTCTAATTTTATCTTAGGTTTTATTATTCGTAATAAATATATTAGTAATTGCTCTAATAAAATAGTTAAAAGAAATAAATTGAGTTTTTCTGAAACATTAAAAAATAGCATTGTTAATGCTTTTTCTTCTTCGATGATTATATTAGGTAGCATAACTGTTTTTACTACTCTATATAATTTATTTCTACCATTAATGCCTTTTAATAATATAGTTAATTCTATTATTCTTTCATTTGTTGAAATGACTAGTGGTATTAATATGCTATATGTTCTAAATATTAGTAATAACTTAAAAATTATTTTAATCGGATTAAGTATATGTTTTACTGGACTTTGCGTTTTATCTCAAGCAAGAAGTATGCTAAATTTTAAAATTGATACTAAATTTGTTATTAAATGTAGAATTATAGCTATGATTATAAATTTAATATTACTTAGTTTAATAATCTAATAATTCTATTTTGTAATCAGAATACCCTTCCACATTTATTGTTATTATTCTAAGGGTGCCAGATGTATAATTGAAAAATTCTAAAACTTTTATATTTCCATACGTACTTTGTGGCAATGTCCTCGTTAATTCTACATTTTCTTCATTTTCATATTTAATTGTTTTTTTATTGTTTGTTAAAGTTAAAGTTTTTTTTACATCATTATTAAAAGTAAAATCACATTTAGTTGTCGTACAATTTAGTAATTTTATTCCACCATTTTTAATAATATCACCATTTATTTTTTTGGAAACAAATGCCTGATTTAAAATCATATCAGTATCTGTATCTAAACTTGTCTCTTGTTCTTTTAAAACTACTAATAGATTTAATGCAAAAACCATAACAATTGTTAAAATTGATACACTAATTATTAATTCTATAATTGTGAAACCTTTTTTATTCATAAATTACCTCAATTCTAATGATGAATAATAGTTTTTCCCGCTTCTATAAAAGCGAACTATTATGGATTTTTCATTTTTGTTAATAGTTTTTAAATATTCTTTCATTGTATTTGGAATGTTTATATTTAAATCTATTATTGTTTGTACATTATTACCGGTAATTAATACTTCAGAAACTGATAATTCGCTAAATACTTCGTTACAATCGCTATTCATGTAATTCGTACAGTTATTGCCGTTTATAATTGTATAAGTGCCAGATGGCTCGTTTATTATTAAATCTTTTATAATATTAACTTTGTATATATCATTTATATTATCATATTGTTTTCTTTTTTCTATATTGTTTATTACAGAGGAAAATGTTGAATACAAACCTATTAAAGACGCCGCTAATACTACTAAAACTACAACTGTTTCTACAAATATAAATCCTCTATTCGACATTATAAATTTCCTCTTTTGCTTCATTTATTACTTCTTTTACTAGGTTGTTTCTTATAACGTATGAACTTAATATTGTAGTCATAGTTAAAATAAATAATATTAAAAATGTATAAATAACTGACATAGATATAATACCCTTTTTCATGTTTCCTCCTATTTTGATTATATCACGTGTATAAAAAAAAAGAAATATTATATCCATCTAGGTATATAAATATTTCTTGTATAATTTTCTAAATATTCATCAAAAATTTCTATTATGCTATTTACTACAAATTCGGTAATGTTTTCAATTTTTGATTTGACTTTTACTTTTTTTAATTTATTTGCCAATTCTTTTTTAAATCTAAAATCGTTAAAGTATTCATTTAATACTTTATCTATTCTGGTTACTTTTTTTGCTTGATCTTTTTCTTTTAAATCAACACTAAAAAGGTAATCTTCATATATTCTTATTAGTTTCTCACTTACTTTGTCAGATTCATCTATGGGCGTATTTACTATTTTATAATAATTGGGACACAATTTAATTATTTCTTTAGCTTCCACTTTCATATTACTCTCCTATAGTTAAATTATATATAGTTTAGTTATCATTGTCAAATATTTTAGAAAACAGATAATTATTTTTTCCTCAAACAATATTTTTTAAATTTAGCTTAAGATCGTTTGTTATTTTTCCTCTAAAGTATTTATTCCTTTCAATACACATATTTATTATTTTTTTTATTATAATTTAAAAACACATATTTATTACTTCCAATGTTAGTTATATTTTACATTGTATTATAAGCGAAAATATGTGTTTTTTAAACTACTTAACTTTTCAATTTAGAATATTTTTATTATATCATTAAGTGTCACATATACAAATAATATTATTAGAAGTATTACTCCAATTTTGTTTAACATTATTTCTATATTTGGATTTAATTTGCTTCCTTTTATTTTTTCGGCTGTGCTAAGCACTACTCTTCCTCCATCAAATACTGGAATGGGAATTAAATTTATTATTCCCACGTTTATGCTCAAGTAGGCGGTTAGATAGATTATACTTTCAAAACCAGTTTCTTTTATTTGATCTATAACGCTAAATACACCAACTGGGCCGCTTAAGTTGTCTACGCCTATTTTACCGGTAAATAAGTTTCCTAATATTTTGAATAATGAAGTAAACATTTCGCCAAAACCTACTACACTATATTTTAATGCTGCAGTAAAACCATATTCCTTTTTTGTACTAGTTCCAAATCCAAATGTTTTGACAACACCGTCTTCTGTTTCTTCAATTTCTGGTATTATTGTTATACTAAGTACTTTATTTTCCCTTAATACTAAAAAGTTATATTCATCATTCTCGTTTTGTACATAATTTAGTTCAAGTATTACGTCATCCCATGACGATACTTTCTTACCATTTATTTCAATTATTTCATCATTTGTTTTTAACCCAGCTATTTCTGATGGACTATTTTCTTGAATTTCACCTACTACTGCACCTGTCTGTGGTGAACCATATGCTAAACCATTTATAAACAAAAGTACAACAGTTAATATAAAGTTAAAAAATATACCCATTAAAAGTATTAATAATTTTTGATAATACTTTTTGTTATCTAACACTTGATTTTTTTTAACTTTAAAGTCTTCCTCTGTCATTGCAAGTGCTGTAAATCCACCTAATGGCAATAATCTTAACGAGTAAGTTGTCTCATCGTTTTTTCTTTTAAAACTAAATATTTTTGGACCCATTCCTATTGCAAATTCGTGTACATATACGCCGCATTTTTTGGCAGCAATAAAGTGTCCAAATTCATGTACAAATACTATAACTCCTAATATAACTATTAATATAATTAATGTAATTATGAAATTCATATTTTTGTCCCCTTATATAAGTCTAACTATAAAACTAAATGCTAACACAACAAATATTATGCTATCTAACCTATCTAATACACCGCCATGCCCTGGCATGATATTTCCAAAATCTTTTATTTTATAATATCTTTTCGTTGAGCTAAATACTAAATCTCCTATTTGTCCAATCGTGCTTAATAATGCTACAACTAAAATCAAAAGAAATATATTTCCAGTATATTCAAAAGCTGTGTAATAAAACATCGTGCTTATGAAAGTTCCAAACACTAAACCGCCAATAAATCCTTCCCATGTTTTTTTAGGACTTACTGTAGGTGCTAGTTTATGCTTTCCAATTAAACTACCTGTTATGTATGCAAAAGTATCTGTAAATATTGTTAGTAAGCACAAAAATATCATGTAATTCAAATCATATATTCTTACATTTATTAAGTATTTAAATCCAAGCCCTAAAAAGAATATTACTCCGAATAAAAATAATGCATCTTCTATATTGTATTTGTTTCTGTTATAAAATACTATAGGTATCATTACTAAGAATATGATGCTAGTTAGTATTTTGTAATCTGTGTAAAAATCTAATCCTATCTCGTTCATATTGGATAATACTAAAAATACAAATGCAATTACACCAATCATTTTCATCAAAATTGGCAATTTTTTTTCTTTTTCTTTTACAGATATAAGTTCCCAAAACCCTAATAAGCCTATTGCCGCTACTGCAAAACAATATAATTTTCCACCTACTAATATAATAGGTATGACAATTATTAATGCAACTATAGCACTGATAACTCTTGTTTTCATTTTTCTACTCTCCTATTTGTCTTAATTATAACATATGTTTTGTTTTATTAAAATATTTTTTAATTTAATAATTCTATTCTTGATGCTATCATTTGATAATTATTCATTCTTCTTTCTATTTTTCCAAATATTTTATAGACGTTACCACTTTTGATATTTTTAAATTGTTCATATACTTTTGGAAATAATATAACAGTTATTTTGTTATATTCATCACTTATTGTTAAAAATGACATCATCTCTTTATTTTTCGCCTTAATCTCTTTAATATTTTCTACTAATCCTATAATTGTAATATATTTGTCGAAGTATTTTTGTATATTATTAAGTAGACATGCTCCATCTCTTCTATATTTTGTAACAGGATGGTTTTGCAAGTAAAATCCAAATAATTCAAATTCGTTTTTCATCAATTCACTTTTTTCATATTCTTGTTCAATTTTTATTTCAGGTTTTATAACATATGAGGCATCTAAATCTTTTATCAAATCTGCATAATTATATAGATTTTCTATATTTGTAATTAATGTCTTTTTGTTGTATCCAAATATGTCAAATGCACCACTTAATATTAAACTATTAATTACATTTTTGTTTATCTTGATTTTTACCAGTCTTGATATTACATCATATATATCTATAAATTCTCCGTTTTTTTGTCTTTCTTCTACTATGTCTTTGCTCGCTTCGTAACCTATATTTTTTATTATGTTAAATGGAACAATTATTTCTTTATCTATAACATAATAATTAATTGAACTTTTATTGATGTTTATATTTGAAACTTTTATATTATTTATTCTTGCTTCATCAATATATTCTTTTGTTTTAATATTGCTATCCATAACTATATTTAGTTGTTCGGTTATAAAATATTTTTTAAAGTGTGCTTTTAAATATGCCATTTGAAAAGATACCATTGAATATGCTACTGAATGGCTTTTATTAAATCCGTAATTTGCAAATTTTAGCACTAAATCATATATTTGATTTGATATGTTTTCGCTTATTCCTTGTTTTATAGATCCATCTATGAATTTTTTCCTATAGTCTAAAATGATGTTTTCTTTTTTCTTGCTCATTGCTCTTCTTATTGTGTCAGCTTCAGAATATGTAAATCCACCTATTACTTTTAGTATTTCAATTATTTGTTCTTGATATATTATTATTCCGTATGTATCTTTTAGTATTGGTTCAAGTAAAGGGTGCAAATAAGTTATTTTTTCAGTTCCTTTTTTTCTTTTTATATATGATGATATGTTTTCTCTTGGCCCTGGCCTATATAATGCTATTGCTGAAACTATGTCAGAAAATGTTTGGACCTGTAGATTTCTTAAAAAACCTTTCATTCCTTCACTTTCAAATTGAAAAATTCCTACAGTATCTACATCATGAAACAGTTTAATAGTTTCTTTGTCTTCTAGTGATATTCGTTCTAATTTAACATCGATATTTTCGTATTTTTTTATACTTTTTAATACTTTATCTATTATTGTTAAGTTTCTGATTGCTAATAAATCCATTTTAATAAGTCCTAAACTTTCTAAGTATTCCATACTATATGCTGTCATTATTGTTTCTCCACTTTTATAAAGTGGTATTCTATCTGTTAAATCTTCTCCTGATAACACTATTCCTGCTGCGTGTGTACTTGTATGTCTTTTTAAGTTTTCTAGTTTTTTACTTATTAAAAATAGTTTTCTATATTCTTCTTTAGAATTAATTAAATTCATGAATTCTTTGTTGTTTTCTAAAGATTTTAATGGTTCTTTATCTTTAATAAATTTACTTATTTTATCAATTTCATTTAATGGTATTTCTAGTACTCTTCCTACATCTCTTATTACTTGTTTACTTAGTAATGTTCCAAAAGTAATTATATTGGCAACTTTGTTTTGTCCATATTTGTTTTTTATGTATTCTAGGACTTCGTTTCTTCTTAAGTATTCAAAATCTGTATCTATATCTGGTAATGTAATTCTATCTTTATTTAAAAATCTTTCAAATATTAAATCGTATTTTAGCGGATCAACTTCTGTAATACCAAGTGTGTAACTTACTAAACTTCCTGCTGCACTACCACGTCCAGGGCCTACTACAATTTTGTTTTTTTTGGCATATAAAATAAAATCATACACGATTAGAAAGTAATCTATAAATTCCATATCCTTAATAACTTTTATTTCACTTTTAAGTCTTAGAGCATATTTAACGGGCACATTGTTATTTAACCTCTTTTTAAGTCCTTTAGTACAAAGTGATATTAATAAATTTTCACTATTACTTGAATATTTTGGCAATGATAAAGGATATGATGGTAACTTTATATCAATCTTGTCAACAAAATTTTTAGTAGTTTCATAGTCAACTGCATCTATTTCAAAAAGTAAAGCGTTATCATATTCTTTAGTTTCGTAGTTATCTACAGTTTTTCCTTCTCTAATCATATCAAGATATTTCATGTATTCTTTATCTTTTTCTTCTAAATATAAACTTTCTTTGAGAAATAAGATATTTTGAGTTTTTAGTAAAGCATTTACTTTTTCATTTTTATTACTATAACTTATGTATGTTGTATATATTTGACTAAATTTATCATAGTTTTCACAATTTGTGACACATAAAACATTGCTAGAATATTTTTTTAAAAATTCAAAATCAAGTAATCTCGTATTCTTTTCACTAACTATTCTACACAAATTACTATATCCGTCGCTGTTTGCTGCATAAAGTATAAATGGCATTCCATCGACATTTAAATCAATTCCAATTATTGGCTTTATATCATTTTTCAGGCATTTATCAATAAATTCCATTGTCCCAAACATATTTGTATCAGTAATTCCTAATACTTTTAAACCATTTTTTTTAGCATACAAAATTAAGTCATCTATTTTAATAAGACTTGATAATAATTGGTAGTGTGTTTTTATATTAATTGGAATACACTTCATACTTCACCTTAATATCAATATATCAAACGAACAAAAGTGTGTCAATATTTATAATTGAAATTATAAAATTGACATAAATAATACTAATTAAAAAAATACAAAATTATATATTTAGTTATAAAATAAGAATTAATAATTATAAATATATCTTATTGTATTTTATATTGTAATTATTTTGTTTATTTTTTTGTATTAAAAATATTTTAATTTTCACTAGTTGAACAAGTATCAGTTAATTTAACAGTATATGGATTACTTGCTGTTCCATCTCCACTTTCATATTCAACACATGCTTTTAATGATATTACTGAGCGCACCCCGTTAGTGTCGTTGACGCGGTAGTTGTTCAAGCTGCCCGTAGCAGTTGAGCCTCCTACGTAGAACACGATCGCGTCGTTGTTGTTGATCCAATAAGACGGGCTCATCGTCCACCAATATCCCGCTCCAGTTTTGGCATTCTGGGCTATAT
>CALVVO010000013.1 GCA_944363885.1 uncultured Bacilli bacterium
AACTTGGAAAATACAAATGCTGAATTAATAGAAGCCAAAGTTCCACAAAATGAAAGATTAGTTAGACTTAATAATTCTGCAAGAAGACAAATGAAAGTGTTAAAAGATAATAAAAACATTAAGGATTTAGAATTATTGCAAAAACAAGTTAATAAAGATAATAATTTAATAGCTAATTAATGAAAAGTATTGACAATCACATTCGTCAATACTTTTTTCTGTAAAACAAAATAGATTAAAGGAGAGTGATAAAATGATTAGTATAAGAAAAAGAGGAAAGGTAATTACTTTTTATATAGTAATTAGTAGCTAATTGGTGAAGAAATTATGCTATATTAAACTAGTACTATAGATATAAAATTTATTAGAATAAAACGTTTTAATATAAATATTTTACACACTGATTAAGTTAGAAAAAATAATGTAAAGTGTTTTACATAATATGAAAAAAATAGCAAAAAAAATAAAAATAATAGATTCTAAAAAAATATATAATACAATTCAAGACTTAACTTACTTGGGACAAAAGTAAGAAAATTTAAAAACACATAATTTTTTATATTTTACGTTAAATAAAAATGATAATCCAAAATATTTTGGATTTTATTTTACGTTTTTAAATACCGTAACAATTAATTTTATAAAAAGTATAAAACATAAAATATTTACGAACACATTAAAAGCGTAAACATGTTCGCTATTTTTTGACAAATAATTTTTAATATGCTACAATTATCAAACGGAGGATTTATGAAAGTAATACTCATAAAGGATGTTAAAAAAACTGGCAAAAAAGATGAGGTTTTAGAAGTAAAAGATGGATACGGAAAATATCTTATTACAAATAACTTAGCAGTTTTATATACACCAAAAAGCAAAGATATTTTAAATAAGGAGCAAATAGCAAAGCAAGAACAGGAAAACAATGATATCAGGCTTGCAAATGAACTTAAACAAAAAATAGAAAATATCAAATGTTGTTTTAAAGTTAAAACTGGAAAACAAGATAAAGTTTTTGGAAGTATAAGCAATAAACAAATAAGTGAAGAACTTAAAAAGCAAAAAATTGACATCGATAAAAAGAAAATAAAAGTAATAAATGAAATAAATACATTAGGCATTCATAATGTAGAAATAGAATTACACAAAAAAGTAAAAGCCAACTTACAAGTAATTTTAGAAGGTGAAAAATAATGGCTAGAGTAGAACCTAATAACATAGAAGCAGAAATAAATACATTAGGATGCGCATTTTTAAGTAAAACATCATTAGATAAGGTCGTTGAAGAACTTAATAGTGAAATGTTTTATTCTGAAAAAAATAAAACAATATTTGAGACTTTAAAATATTTACATAAAAATGATATTGCAGTAGATATAACGACCGTTTCAAACGAACTTGAAAAAAGCAAAAAATTAGGTAATGTTGGAGGAATAGAATATTTAACAGAAGTTATAAACAGTGTGGCAACAACGGCAAATTTAGATTATTATATTAATATAATATATACTAAATATGTTTTAAGAGAATTGATAGCTAAATCTACTGAAATAATAAATGAATGTTATGATGAGCAAAAAGATCTCGCAGAAATAGTTGAGACAGCTGAAAAACAAATACTAAGTATAAATAGTAATCGTATGACAAAAGAAATACGCGGAATACAAGACATTATAACAAGGGCACAAGAAGAAATAGAAATGTTAGCCAAAAACGGAAGTGATGTTACCGGAATACCAAGTGGATATTATGATTTGGACAACAAAACTACTGGTTTTCATGAAAACGAATTAATAATAATAGCTGGTAGACCAGGTATGGGAAAAAGTGCTATAGTTTCTAACATAGTTACTAATATGGCAATAAATAGTAATAAAACAGTTGCAATGTTTAACTTAGAAATGGGTGCAGAACAAATAGTCAATAGAATGTTTGCATCAGTGGGCCAGATTGACGCACAAAAACTAAGAACAGGAAGACTAGAACATAACGACTGGAAAAAGTTAAATGAGGCTATAAGTGAATTAGCAGACACAAATATTTATATAGATGATACAGCTGGAATTACAGTTAGTGAAATACGAAGTAAATGCAGAAGATTAAAAAATAGTGAAAAAGGCCTAGATGCAATAGTAATAGACTATTTGCAATTAATAAATAGTTCCAATAAATATAGTGGTCAAAGAACACAAGAGGTAAGCGAGATTTCACGTGATTTAAAAAAATTAGCGATGGAGTTAAATGTTCCAGTCATCGCATTAGCTCAATTATCAAGAAGTGTAGAAATGCGAGAAAACAAAAGACCAATAATGAGCGACTTAAAAGAAAGTGGTTCAATCGAACAAGATGCAGATATAGTTATGTTCCTATACTGTGATGATTATTATAACTTTAAATCAAAAGATAGACCAAATTTATCACCAATCGAGTTAATAATAGCAAAACACAGAAGTGGATCTACAGGAACAGTTGATTTAATGTTCGAGAGAAACACATTAAGTTTTAAGAATTATAAAAAGAGTGAGGAAGAGTAATGACTAAAAAAGGTACATGTTTAGGATTAATATTTACAGTATTAATGTCTGGACTAATATTTATATTAGGATTTGATAGAGAAACTTTTGAAAACTATCCTATAGAAGTATATCAAGTGTACTTAAATGGAAAAATAATCGGGGTAGTTGAAGACAAAGACGAATTATACAAATTAATTGATAAAGAACAACAATCATTAAAAAAAGAATATGATGTTGAAAGTATATACCCGCCAGAAGGATTAGAGTTAGTTAGTGTAAGTACTTATAATACATCTATAAACACAGTAGAAGAAATATATGACAAAATAAAAGATTTAGATAATTTTACAATAGAAGGATACGAAATAACTATTAAAACAGACGAAGAAAGTGAATCATTTTATATATTACATGAAGAAGATTTAGAAACAGCTATTGATAACACAATAAAAGCATTTATTGACCAAGAAACCTTAGAAGCTTATAGAAACAATAATCAACCAGAAGTAATTGATGAAGGTGAAACAATAAAAGACATATATATTAAAGAAGACATAACTATAAAAGAAACATATATACCTTCAAATGAATACATTTTTACCAATTCTAACGATTTAACAAGGTACTTATTATTTGGTACCATGGAAAATCAAAAGACATATACAGTAATGCCTGGGGATACAGTTACAGATATTTCAAATAAAAACAGTTTAAACCCAATAGAATTTTTGATAGCTAACCCAGATATAGTTAGCGAATATCAATTATTATTTCCTGGAACAGAAGTAAATATAGGACTTATTAATCCAAAAATAAGTGTTGCAGTAGAAAGAGTAGTAACAAGCATTCAGGAATTACCTTATGCAACATCAGTTGAGTATGACGAAAAAATGACAGTAGGGACAACATATACAAAACAACAAGGAATAAATGGGGAAAACAAGGCAACGTTCCAAATAGAAACAGTAAATGGAGAAGACCTAAGCGCAGTTAGAATTAGTTCAGAAACTATAAAACCAGCAGTCGATGCAATTATAGTTAAAGGTGGGTTAAGTATAAATTATGCTGGAGATTCAGAATATTGGGCATGGCCAACAATTCAGCCATACGTTATCACATCTCGTGTAGGATGGCGTTGGGGAAGTTATCATAATGGTATAGACATAGCTGGTACTGGACATGGATCGCCAATTTATTCAATCCAAAGTGGGGTTGTAATATCAATGGGTTATAATAGTACTATGGGTAACTATGTATATATAGACCATCAAAACGGTTATATATCAGTATATATGCATTTAGCATTTCATCAAGAGGGACTTAAAAAGGGTTCGACTGTACTAAAAGGTCAACAGATAGGCGGAATGGGAACAACGGGTAGAAGCACTGGAACACACTTACACCTAAGTGTATGGGTAGGCGGTTATCCATATAGTTCTGGAGCAGAAATAATAAATCCACTTGAATTGCTTAATCAAGATTAATGAAAGTAAGCATTTTAGGAAGTGGGTCAAAAGGAAACTCAACATTAATAGAACTCAATAATAAGAAAATATTAATTGATGTTGGGTTTTCTTATAAATACATAAAAGAAAAACTAGAAGAAATTAAAATTGATCCAAAAGAAATAGATTATTTGCTGTTGACCCATGAGCATACCGATCACATATATGGTCTAAATGTATTTTTAAAAAAAGTAAAACCATTACTTTTAGTAAGAGAAAAACTTTTTAAAATATTGTATGGAAAATCTGAGTATAGTAAAGTACAATTCTTAGAAGAAGAGCAAGAAGTAGATGGAATTAAAATAACCGTTTTTCAACTTTCTCATGATGCAGTTGATCCAGTAGGATTTTTAATAGAAAATAACGAAGAATCAATTGTTTATATAGCTGATACGGGATATATAAATCATAAAATTTTATTCAAAATAAAAAACAAAACATACTATTTAATAGAAAGCAACCATGATACAGAGCTATTAATTAATGGGCCATATCCGCCACACTTACAAAGAAGAATACTTAGCGACAAAGGCCACCTATCAAACGAATTTTGTGGCGCATATCTTTCAAAAATAATTGGAGATAACACAAAAAAAGTAATTTTAATACATTTAAGTGAAACTAATAACGACCCAAAAATAGCATTAGAGACAACAATGAAAATATTAAAAGAAAATGAAATAACTTTTAATAACATAGAATGTGCTAATCAACGAGAAATGGTGATAATAAAATGATAACAATTATTTGTATAGGAAAACTTAAAGAAGAATATTTAATAAAAATGTGCGATGACTATAAAACAAGAATAAACAAATATCACAAACTAGATATTATTGAATTAAAAGATAGTAACATAGAAGAAGAAGGAAACTTAATATCAAAACAAATTAAAAAATACGACTATGTAATAGGATTAGATATTAAAGGTAAAAGCATAGATTCAATACAATTTAAAGATAAAATATTAAATCAATTTAACCAAAGAAAATCTTCAATATGTTTTATAATTGGCGGTTCAGATGGCATTTTAGAAAAAACGAAAAAAGAATTTGATGAACTTATATCATTTTCTGATTTAACATTTCCTCATGGATTATTTAGAGCCATTTTGTTAGAACAAATATATAGATCAATGAAAATAATAAGTAATGAGAAATATCACAAATAAAAAAATAGTTTAAACACTATTTTTTTTAAATTTAGAATGCATATATTCCGTAGCTATTTCCTTATCACTTAAATGAATCTTTTCATGGCCAATTACCTGATAATCTTCATGGCCTTTGCCTAAAAGTAAAAGCACGTCATTTTCTTTTAAAATATCTATTCCATATTTAATTGCTTCTTCTCTATCAATAATTATTTTATAATTATCATTGGTAACACCCACAATCATATCATTTAAGATTTCATTCGGATCCTCAGTCCTTGGATTATCACTAGTAAATATAGAGAAATCAGATAATTCTGTAGCTATTTTAGCCATTTCAGGCCTTTTTGTCTTATCTCTATCACCACCACAACCAATCAAGGTAATTATTTTACCTTTAGCAAATTCTTTAACTGAATTTATAATATTTAGTTCAGCATCTGGAGTATGGGCATAATCAATTATAATTGTATTACTATTATAATATATTTTTTCCATTCTTCCACTAGGGGCTTCTAATTCTAAAGTGACTTTAATAACACTATTTAAATCAAAATGCAATTCATTCAAAATTATTATCATAGACAAAACATTATACACATTATGCTTGCCGGATAAATTACTCTTAACGTCATAGTTGGCACCATTATATTTAAAGCTAAACACAGTTGATTTACTATCTGTTTTAAAACCAGTAATTGTATAATCGCTATCGGCAAAACCATAAGTAACATTTTTATTACCATTTTTAATCATTTTTTCCTTATAATCAGCATCATTATTAATAATAGCAATCTTATCATTTTTTAATTTTGTGAACAAAATACTTTTTGCATCTGCATAAGCCTCAAAAGTTTTGTGATAATCCAAATGATCTTTAGTTAAATTAGTAAACAACGCAACATCAAAATTTATCCCTGATAATCTATTTAATGACAAAGAATGACTACTTACTTCCATAGCAACATACTCAACATCATTTTCAATACATTCATATAATAAATTGTAAATTTCCAATACTTCAGGAGTTGTATTAGGCAATTCTTTAACCATTTTTCCATTTAAATAAAAGCCAATAGTTCCTATGTAAGCAACCTTTTTTCCAAGTTTTAGCAAAGCATTATATAGCAAATAACAAGTAGTTGTTTTTCCGTTAGTTCCAGTGACACCAATTATTTTCAATTTATTCAAATTTTTACTATAATTATCTTTTAAATATTCTGCCAAATACTCACTCGTGTTAGAAACAACTATCGTTGGCACAGAATAATTTCCATGCTCGCAAACAATTTTCTCAGCGCCATTTTTAATTGCGGACTCAATAAAATCGTGACCATCAACAGTATAGCCTTTAATTGCAACGAAAGTATCCCCTTTAACAACTTTTCTAGAATCTGTTTTAATATTAATCATAATCCCTCCTATAAAACAATACTCCAATATAAATATATCAAAAAGAGAAGCAAAATATAAATAATTAATAATAAAATATACAATTTTTAACACAAATAAAAGAAATTTGAAAGATTTAAATAAAAAAACTTCAATTTTTATTTAAAACGTGGTAATATTTAACGTAAGTTTTAAAAGAGGTGTGAAAATGAACGAAAAAATAACCTATATATTTGGACACAAAAATCCAGACACAGACTCAATATGTGCATCAATTGCATTATCATATTTAAAAAATAAATTAGGGAATAACACAATTGCTGCAACTCTAGGCGAAATAAATCCAGAAACAAAATATGCATTAAATTACTTTAAAATAAAAAATCCATATCACATAAACGACGTAAAGTTACAAATTAAAGACGTTTCATATCACAAAGATTGTTTTATTAACAAGAATAAGCCAATAAAAGAAGCTTTTGACTATATGAACAAATATTCACTTACAGGAATACCAGTAATAGAAAACAAAAACAAATATTACGGATATGTTTCATTAAAAGAACTATCAAAAGAAATCATAAATGGCGACTATCACAAAATAAATACCTCATATACAAACTTAATAAATGTCTTAAACGGGAAAGAAATTTTAAAATTTGACAAAGAAATTTCAGGGCAAGTATTAGTTGCCAGTTATGCAAAAGAAACATTCATGAAAAAGATTTCGCTTGATAGCACGTACATTTTAGTTGTGGGGGATAGAAAAACAATAATAGAGTATGCAATCGAAAGCAAAGTAAAATTATTAATTAACATTGCCAACGTTGAATTATCTAAAGATATTTTAAATAAAGCAAAAAAGAATAAAGTAAATATAATATCTACACCCTTAAGTTCTTACGAAGTTAGCAAAATAATTTCTTTTTCAAATTACATAAAAGATGTTATTAGAAAAGAAGAATCAGTGACATTTAATGAACTAGACTATCTTTCGGACTTTTTAGAAGAAAGCAAGAAATTAAAACATACCAATTACCCAATCTTAAACAGTAAAAAAGAATGTAAAGGTCTATTAACATTAACAGATTGCAATGAAGTGCAAAAAAAACAAGTAATACTAGTAGACCACAATAACATATCACAAAGTGTGGATGGTCTTGAAGAAGCAGAAATAATGGAAATAATAGATCACCATAATATAGGAAATGTAATAACAAAAAGTCCCATTAATTTTAGAAATGCAAGAGTTGGAAGTGTAAACACAATAATTTATGAACTATACAAAGAAAATAATATAAAAATACCTAGAGATATAGCAGGAATAATGGCATCTGCAATTATATCTGATACATTATTACTCACATCACCAACAACTACAGAGAGAGATAAAAAAGCATTAATAAATTTATCAAAAACAGCTAAAATAAAATACAAAAACTATGGAATAGAACTATTAAAAAGTGGCATGAGTATTAAAGGATTAACAAACGAAGAAATGTTATATAAAGATTTCAAATCATACAAAATAAACGAATCAATGATTGGAATCGGGCAAATTTTTACAACTGATATTAATCTTATAAAAAACAAGAAAAATAACATAATAAAATATTTAGACGAAGTAGCAAAAAAAGAAAATTACAAAGTATTAACACTATTTGTAACTGACATATTTGAAAATATTTCATACTGTTTATATAATAAAGCGAGCGAAAACATAATACAAAATAGTTTCAACCTAGAAGAAATCTATGAAGCCGTAGAATTAAAAGATATAGTTTCTAGGAAAATTCAAATAGCTCCATACATAATGGACACAATAGAAAAAGAAAATTATTAATATCTAAAACATAATAATCAATCAAAGACATATATTGTAATATGTTAAATTTTATGTGGATAATTACAATAATATTTTTATCATATCTAGGTTTATCAATTGCTAAACAAATGCATTTTAACAATTTAAAAATAAAAAAAATATCAAAAAAAATTGACAAAGACGGGCTTTTTATGTCATTAGGAACAAAAATAGGCGTAGGGTCAATAATTGGCACTGCATCAAGCATACTAATAGGTGGAGCAGGGTCATTATTTTGGATTTGGATATTTACAATAATATTTTCAAGCATTATATACGCAGAAAGTTACCTAGGAAACAAGTACAAAGATAAAAAAAATAACATAAGTGGCCCATATTTCTATATAAAAAAAGGTTTAAATAAAAATAAACTATCAATTATTATAACAATATTATTAATACTAACTTATTCACACTTCTTTTTAATGATACAAACAAACACAATAATAGAAATTATGCATAACAACATATACATAATAATGATTTCTATCATTTTTTTATTAACAACAATCATATTAAATACAAAAGAAATACTAAGAATATTAAATAAAATTGTCCCAATTATGTGCTTAATATACATTTTAATAGGAATATTTATAATAACAAACAACATAACAATCATTTTAGATATCACAAAAACGGTAATAATAGAAGCCTTTAGTTATAAAGGCATAACAGTAGGACTAATAGTTGGAATAAAAAGAAGCATATTTCAAAGCGAATTACTAGTAGGAACAACGGCAGTTGCAAGTGGTATAAGCAATGAAAAAAGTGAATCAGTTGCATACACACAGATATTAGGAATGTATTTCATAAGTTTTATAATTTGCACACTAACAGCATATATAATTTTAATATACAACAACTACAACTTAAACACATTTAATTCCTATAACGAATTACTATTAAATGTCTTTAACTATCACTTAGGAAAATATGGCGAATTAATTCTAATTATTGAAATAATATTATTCTCTATAACAACTATACTAAGCGGATTTTATATGGGAACAAGTATAATAAAATACTTCACTGAAAACAAAACAATAAACAATATCATCAAGATAACGATGCTCACATCAAGTATAATAGGATTACTAATACAAAACAACATTATATGGTTGCTAATAGATAGCGTACTGTTTATAATAATAGTACTAAACGGCTATGCAATTAACAAGTTAAAAGGAGAAGTAAATGATAGGTAATGATTGGGATGAAAAACTAAAAGTAGTATGGGAAAGTCCAGGATTTAAAAAATTTATGGAAAAAATAAAACACGAATACAAGACAAAAACATGTTATCCAACATATGAAAACATATTTAATGCGCTAAAAATGACTCCTCATGAAAGAGTAAAAGTTGTAATAATAGGTCAAGACCCCTACCATGGAGAAGGACAAGCACATGGGCTTTCCTTTTCAGTCCAAAAAGGAATTACAAAACCACCTAGTTTACAAAATATATTTAAAGAATTAAAAGATGATTTAGGAATACCAATTTCAGAAAATGGAGATCTAACAAAATGGGCAAAAGAAGGAGTATTATTACTAAATAGCATATTAACTGTAGAAAAAAGCAAACCACTTTCTCACAAAGATTATGGTTGGCAATTATTAACAGATCACATAATAAAAATATTAAATCAAAAAGACACACCAATAGTATTTATTTTATGGGGATCATTTGCAAGAAGCAAAAAGACATTAATAACAAACCCTAAACATTTAATAATTGAAAGTGTACATCCATCACCACTTTCAGCATACAACGGATTTTTTGGCAGCAAACCATTTTCAAAAACAAACCAATTTTTAAAAGCAAACAAAATAAAAGAAGTAGATTTTAGATTATAACCTCTGCTTCTTTTTTAATTGTTATATCATATAAGCTTTTAGATTTAAACTTTTTAAACTTTGAAATAATATTTTTTGGGAACGCTCTTAAATACTTATTATAAATTGCAACATACTTATTATTCATAGTTTTAATCCCGCCTAATAAACAATCCCATTCCTCTATATCTTTAATAATTCCCTCATAACTCTTAACTTCATTAAGTTCACTATAGTCTTCAGTTATTTTTTTAACCTCATTAAAAGTACTACTTAAAATCAAATCCTTTTCATTATTTTTTAAATTGTTGCTATTAATTTTCTTAAATTCATCAAAAACTTTAGTATCAATTTTTAGTTGCTTTTCAATAATATTAATCGCACGACTCAACAAATCTTGTTTGGTTTTTAAAGTCTCAGTAATTTTATTTTCACTAACATTAACTTTATATAAAACTTCAACTATAGAATTATAATTAATAACAATAAACATGGCTATAATACATAAAATTAAAGTCACTATTGCTAAAACTAATAAAACTTCCAATATATGCATACCTTACTCCTTATATTGTTATTCTATCATAAAACTAATTAAAAATACAGCTTATAATTTATAATTTATTTTTTCATTAAACTCTACATAATCCAGATAAATCATCAAAAGCAAATACCATTTACCAGTAGATGGATCGCTAATAATCAAATGATCACGTCCCGCTTGTTCAATAATACCAGTATACATCTTATCACGCCATTCTACAGAATCACTATATGACATATAAACATTAACTTTTTTTCCTTTATTAAGTCTTAAAATATTTTCAATATAACTTTGTTCCATAGGCAAATCATCACCACCAAAATTATCAGCAGGCCTAATATGGTCAAAATCTGCATTATACATAGCATTTTTATAATAACTTCCGTTCATAAAATCACTCCTTTTCTAAAAAAATATATGCTTAATCTTTAAAAATATGTTCTCATAATGTTATAATATTTAATAGGTGATAATATGAAAATAAAAGTTGGAATAAGTAATAGACATGTACATTTAAAACAAGAAGATTTAATAAGTTTATTTGGTGAAAATTACACATTAACTCTTAAAAAACCACTTAACCAAATGGGAGAATACGCATCAGTTGAAACAGTAAGCATAAAAACAAACAAAGCAACAATAGATAACGTAAGAGTTTTAGGCCCTGTTAGAAATTATACACAGGTAGAAATAAGCAGAACAGATGCCTACAAACTAGGGATAAATCCACCAGTTAGAGAAAGTGGCAATTTGGCTGGTGCAGAAACAGTAGAAATAATCGGCCCAAAAGGAAGCATTATTGCAAAAGAAAGCACAATAATTGCTGAAAGACATATACACATAAACACTAACGAACTAGAACAATATGGATTACAAAACGGTGAAGTCGTAAGAATAAAAATTGATGGGATAAAAGGTGGAATTATAAACAATGTAAAAATAAAAGCTAAAAACACATACACATTTGAATTGCACTTAGACACTGACGAAGGAAATGCATTTTTATTAAACAATGGAGACATAGTCGATATAATCAAAGGAGAATAATATGGAAGAAGCAAAAAATGAATTATTAAAATTAAACAAAGAAATAGAAACAATATGGAGGTCACTTTGACGCAGACGGACAAAGAGCAAAATTACAAAGTTTACAAAAAGAATCAGAAGCGCCAGAATTTTGGACTAGACCAGATTCACAAGATATAATGAGTGAAATTAGCAATATAAAAAAATCTATTGAAGAAGTAACAAAATTAAAAGAAGAAATAAATAACATGATTGAGTTTACCGAAATAGACTTAGATGAAGATATGTTAAAAGACTTAAAACAAAATATTAAAGAAATAAAAACAAAAATAGAAAAGTTTGAAATAGAAGTATTATTAAATGGTGAATTTGATCACAACAATGCTTATATGGAAATACATTCAGGTGCAGGGGGAACAGAATCAAATGACTGGGCAAATATGATAAAAAGAATGTATATTAGATACTTTGAAAAAAAAGGCTATAAATACGAGATAATAAGCGAACAACCAGGAGAAGAAGTAGGAATTAAAGGAGTAACATTCAAAATAAAAGGACAAAACGCCTATGGATATTTAAAAAGTGAAACAGGAGTTCACAGATTAGTTAGAATAAGCCCATTTGACTCAAACAAAAGAAGGCATACATCATTTGCATCAGTTCTAGTTACACCAGAAATAAACACAAATATTGAAATAGACATACAAGAAAAAGATTTGAAAATAGACGTTTATAGAAGTAGCGGAGCAGGAGGACAAAGCGTTAATACCACAGACTCAGCAGTAAGAATAACACATTTACCGACTGGTATTGTAGTGACCTGTCAAAATGAAAGAAGTCAAATTCAAAATAAAGAAAAAGCAATAGACATACTAAAACAAAAACTATATATAATAGAAAGAGAAAAAGTCGATAAACAACTAAGCGATTTAAAAGGGTCAGTAATGGACGTCAATTTTGGAAGTCAAATAAGAAATTATGTAATGCATCCATATTCACTTGTAAAAGACTTAAGAACAAATATAGAAACCTCTAATGTAGACAAAGTATTAGATGGTGATATAGAAATATTTATAGAAGGTTATTTAAAGAGGTAAAAATGAAAAAAATAGGGTTTGATGATAAAAAATATAGAGAGTTAACAAAAGAAGAAATAAACAAGAGATTAAAAAAATTTAGCAACAAATTATATCTAGAAATTGGAGGAAAACTATTTGATGACTTTCATGCATCGAGAATTCTTCCAGGTTTTAAATACAACAGTAAAATAGAAATATTAAAAGAATTAAAAGATAAAACAGAAGTAATTATTTGCATAAGTGCAAAAGATATAGAAAAAAGAAAAATGCGAGCAGACTATGATATAACATACGACAAAGATGTAATGAGATTAATTGACAACATAAGAAAAAATGAATTAAAAGTAAACTCTGTTGTAATAACATTATTTGAAAATGAAAATTCAGCTATCAATCTAAAAAACAAATTAGAACTTAACGGAATAAAAGTATATATGCACAGTTACACAGAAGGATATCCAGGTGACATAGAAAAAGTCGTAAGCGAAAACGGATACGGAAAAAATGAATACATAGAAACAGAAAAACCACTAGTTGTAGTCACAGCACCAGGACCAGGAAGTGGAAAACTAGCGACATGTTTATCACAACTTTATCATGAATATAAAAGAAAAAATAAAGCAGGGTACGCCAAATTTGAAACATTCCCAGTTTGGAATTTACCATTAAAACACCCAGTCAACATTGCATATGAAGTAGCAACAGCAGACTTAAAAGATGTAAACATGATAGACCCATTTCATCTAGAACATTATAGTGAAACAACAGTTAACTACAACAGAGACATAGAGACATTTCCAATTTTAAGAAAAATTTTAAAAGAAATAACAAAAGAAGAAATTTACTATAGCCCTACAGACATGGGCATTAATATGATAGGTTTTGCAATAACAAATGAAAAAGTAATAATAAATGCTTGTATTGATGAGATAATTAGAAGATATTATAAAAGTCTAGTTTCGTATAAAATGGGAGAACAACCTATTGAAGTCACAGAAAGAATAAAAATATTAATGGATGAACTCAACATAGATGTTAACAAAAGAAAAGTAGTAAAATATGCTCACAAAAAACAAGAAGAAAAAAAGTCTCATGCAATGGCAATAGAATTAGAAGATGGCACAATCATAACTGGAAGAACAACTGCTATTATGAGTGCACCGGCGAGTACATTAATAAACGCGCTTAAATGCATCGCAAACTTAGATGAAGATGTATACATTATATCTCCACTGGTAATTGAACCAATGCTAAAAATAAAAAAAGACTTGTTTCACAAAAACGAAGTCTTAAACTTACAAGAAATATTACTAGCACTTTCAATAAATGCAGCGACAAATCCAATAATAGCAAAAATGTTAGAAAATTTAAATAAACTAAACAACTGTGAAGCACATGCAACTTACATATTAACAAATGGAGATGCAAAACCACTAAAGCAACTAAAAATAAATTACACATGCGATTCAGAATTCAAATCAAATGATCTATTCATTAACGACTAAAAGTTCTACGAACTTTTTTTCTTTTTTTTGATTTTTTATTAATACTAAATATAATATATAAAACCACAATAGCTAATATAATATACCATTTATATGCCCATATAATTTTAAAATAATTTGCATTAATTTCACTTAACAAAAACACATCAACGGTAGTCAAAAGAACATCATCATAATAAACATCCACAGTACCCAATTTCTCGTCAATACTATTTTTATAACTAAGTTCATTTAATCCATTATATTTAAAAGAAACCAATTCTTCATCATAATCATCAGGCAAAAAAACTTTAACAGCATCTTTAGTAACAACATCATACTCATCAATATTACTATAATAAACAGGAATTGAAGTAACCGCTTCATTCTTATTTAAAACAGTCTGATAACCAAAATTATCATTAACAAAGTCTACAATATCAACAGCATCCTTAACATTATAATAATTATCATTAACTCTTGTAGCATTAAGAGTAACGGCAACCAAATCATGATCATCAGATTTAAAATAAATACTAATACAATAGCCAGCGTCATCAGTAAATCCGGTTTTACTACCCAAAATCAAAGAAGTGTCCAAATCCATAACTTTATTATAAAAATTTATAGAAGCACTAACTTTTAGCCCATTAGTTAAAGTATAACTTTTAGTAGTATAAATTTCTCTAAAAGTATTATTATTCAAACTATATTTCAATAATTTAATAACATCATTAACACTACTATAATGATTATCCTCATCAAGACCAGTCACATTTTCATAATGAGTATCACCAAGATTCAAACTATCAGCTTTAGCATTCATCAACTCAACATAACCATCAATTGACCCAGCGATTGAAATTGCCAAAGCATTTGCCGCATCTGCTCCTGATGGAAGCATAGTTGCATAAAGTAAATCCTTATAAGTAACAACATCACCAACTTCCAAACCAGCTACAGACGCATCCCAACTTACTGTATTTAAAATACTATTTGTAATTGTCACAGTATCATCTAAATCACTAACATTTTCAATTGCAACCAAAACCGTCATAATTTTAGTCAAAGATGCAATTTCAGTTTTAACATCACTATTTAAAGAAAAAAGCATTTTATCATCAGTTAAATCATAAACACCATAATATTTAGAATGCAAAGTTGGGTTTTCAAGAGCACTAATCAAGAATGGAATAAACAAAAATAAAATCAAAAACGTTTTCAAAAAAATCTTCTTCATACATACCTCTATAACATATAAGTATACTTTTTAAAAAAGTTAGTGTCAAACTTAAGTTATTCACTTAAGTGTCCATTTTACAAAATTAACTTCACATGTTATAATACTAAAGGAAAGGTAAAGAAAATATGAAAACTATACGCAAAAAAATAAGCGATTTTTTATATAGATACTTTATATGCATTATAGGCTTAACTATAATGGCCATTTCTTACAATTTATTTTATGTACCGAACAACTATGTAACAGGAGGAGTAACAGGTTTATCAATAATCTTTGGTGAAATTACGCCAATAAGTCCAAACGTATTCATATTGATTGGAAACATATTTTTAATTGTACTTAGCATAGCTATATTAGGCCCAAAAAAATCAATATACAATATTGTTGGAGCCATAACATTTACAGCAGCAGTATATTTAACAGGAAATATAACTGAGATAATAAAACTAAATTTTGACAATTCTATATTCAATATACTATGTGCTGGAGTAACAATGGGAGTAGGTGCAGGAATAGTATATAAAGTAAACTTTACTTCTGGGGGAACGGATGTATTAGTAAGTATTTTTAACGAAAAATTCAAAAAACCTGTAGGGCAAACAGGCTTCTACATAAATGGCATAATCATAATTTTTGGTACATACGTATTTGGCTTTGAAATGCTAATAAGCGCAATAATAATCAAATATATTGAATCACTTCTCGTCGATAAAATACTATTAGGCATATCTGATAGTAAAATGTTATTGGTCAATACAACAAAGGAAGAAGAAGTAAAAAAATATTTATTAAAGAGTGTAGAAAGTGGTATAACACTACTAAGAGGAAAAGGCGGTTATACAAATAGAAATCATGATATAATTATGTGCATTGTAAGAACAGATAATTACTATAAAGTAAAAGAAGAAATAAAAGAAATAGATCCATATGTATTCATCATAGTAAGTGACTGCTATGAAGTGTTTGGAGGTACAAAGAAAAAGAAAAAATTACCAATAAAAATCAAAAAGATATAAAGTATAATTGAAGTGGAGGTTTAAATGAATTTAATAGAGTTAAAAAATGTATATAAACAGTATTCTAATGGCGTAACAGCATTATGCGATGTAAGTCTTGAAATTGCCAAAGGAGAATTTGTATTTGTAATAGGTAAAACAGCATCAGGTAAAAGTTCGCTTATAAAATTATTATATAGACAAGAAAAACCAAGCAAAGGCGGAGTTTTTGTAGGAGGAATAAACGTAGCAAAATTAAAAAATAGAAAAGTATACAAATTAAGAAGAAAATTAGGAATAGTATTCCAAGATTACAAATTATTACCTAATTTAACAGTATATGAAAACGTTGCATTTGCGTTAGAAATATATGGGTTAAGATCAGACGAAGTAAGACGAAAAGTAATGAAAGCATTAGAAAAAGTAGGTCTAAAAGAAAAATTCAAAAGTTACCCAGACCAACTATCAGGAGGAGAACAACAACGTGTTTCAATTGCAAGAGCAATAGTTAATGAACCTAAAATACTAATATGTGATGAGCCAACAGGAAACTTGGATCCAAAAACATCATTAGAAATAATGGAAATAATAAACAAAATTAACGAAGAAGGAACAACAGTAATAATGGCAACACACGACAAAGAAATAGTAAATAAATACAAAAAAAGAGTTATAACAATAGAAAAAGGAATACTCGTAAGCGACAAAGAGAAAGGAGGATATTTTAATGAAAAAGATTAGAATATTTTTTCATTCAATAGAAGAAGCATTCAAAAGCGTATTTAGAAATGCATCACTTAGTATAGCTAGCATTTCATGTATTGCAATAACACTAATACTAGTAGCAGTATCAGTTATCCTATCATATAACGTCAACAGTTTCACAAGCGATATAGAAAAAGATGTAACAATAGTAGCTTTCTTAGATAAAGAAGTAACACAAGAGCAAATAGATGAAATAAAAACAAAAATAACTAATTTAAATAATATTGCAAGCATAGAATTTGAATCAAAACAACAACTAATAGACGAAATGAAAGAAGAAAACGCAGATTTAGAAAATATACTTAACCAATACACAGAAGAAACAAACCCATTACAAGACACATACTTAGTAAAAGTAGAAAACATTGAAACAATAGGCGTGACAGCAAAAGAAATAGAAAACATAGAAGGCGTTTCAATAGTAAAATATGGTGAAGGAATGGTAGAGGACTTAGTAAACGTATTTGACGTAGTAAAAAACATAACATATATAGTAGTTATTGGCTTAGTACTAGTAACAGCATTCTTAATAAGCAATACAATAAAAATAACAATTCAAACAAGAAAAAGACAAATAGAGATTATGAGACTAGTAGGAGCATCAAACTCATTTATAAAAATTCCATTCTTCTTTGAAGGACTTTTATTAGGAGCATTGGGAAGTATAATACCAATAGTCGCTTGTTGTTATGGATACATGTACCTGTATGAAAGATTTAATGGACAATTATTTACACCAATAATAAAATTAGTAAATCCAGATTTAATCATATTTAACATAATATTTTTTGTAATAGCAATAGGTGTAGTAGTAGGAGCATTAGGTAGTTATCGAGCAGTAAGGAGGTATTTAAAAATATAATGAAAAAGAAAATAAGTTTCGTTATAATTACAATATTACTTACTTTACTAATTCCAACCGTAAATGTTAAAGCCAAAACACTAAGAGATTACATAACAGAAGTAGAAGACATGATAAAAGAACTAGAAAACTACGATGAAGAAAGAGCAGAAGCACAAGCAAGAGCAAAAGAAAAAGAACAAGAAATAGCAGAGAAATATGCTAATATAGAAAAATACAGTTTAAGAATACAAGAAGCAAAAAAGGAAATTGAAGAAACACAAAAAACAATTGAAGAAAAAGAAGAAGAAATAAAAGAACTACTATCATTTTTACAAATTACAAATGGAGAAAATGTATATTTAGAATACGTATTTGGTGCGACAGATTTTACTGATTTCATATTTAGAACAGCCGTAGTAGAACAATTAAGTAACCATAATGATGAATTAATAGTGGAAATGAATGAATTAATAACAAAACTAGAAGAAGAACAAAAACAACTAGAAATAGAGACTAAAAATGAAGAAAAGGCAATAGCTGAGCAAAACAAATTACTTGCCCAGATAAATGTAGAAATAGAAGATTTATCAGACATGTATACAGATAAAGAAGCACAAGTAAAAGGACTAGAAGAAGAAATAGAATATCTTAGAAATGCTGGTTGTGACATGGATGAAGACATAACTGTGTGTCTAGGCGTACCATATGCTTCAGGGTTTTATCTTCCAGTAAAAACAGGTGTTGTAACAAGCGAATTTGGTTATAGAGTAGACCCATTAACAGGAGCAGGGTATGTATACCATAAAGGAATAGATATAGCATTAGCAGACTGGAACCCAGTATATGCCGCTGCATCTGGAACAGTAGGAACAATAGTTAGAAAAGCAAGCTGTGGTGGAAACATAGTTTACGTTAAACACCTAATAGATGGAAAAGAATACACAACTAGATACTTACACTTATCATCAATAGAAGTTTCAACAGGGGACACAGTAACAATAAACACAATAATTGGATATAGTGGTGGAGGATGGACCGGCAAAAGACAAGGCGGATATGACGCATGTACAACAGGGGCACACCTACACTTTGAAATTAACACAGGATGGACTAACATACAACCACAAAATCCTAGAAATTACTTATATTTTCCAAGTAGGTGGTAGAATGTCATACACATCAAATATAAAAAATGAAATAATTAATAACTATTACACACTAGAAGAAAACATGGCCGAACTATCGGCCATTCTTAATATTGAAGCAAAAATTGAAAAACAACACATAAAAATCTATACAGAGAACATAGGTGTATCGAGAAGAATATATACATTAATAAAAGAAATATACGGAATAACACCCACAATGACAAAAATAACAATCAACAGATTAGGTAGAAGGCATTTAATAGAGTTATCAATTAAAGAAAAGCAAGATTTTATATTAAAGGACCTAAGCATAATAGATGAAAGTGCAAAAAGATTATACAAACCTCTTAATTATTTAATAGACACTGATGAAGAAAAAAAAGCATATCTTAGAGGCGCTTTTATGATATGTGGGAGTATAAATGATCCAAAAACTTCAAGATATCACGCAGAATTTATAATACACAATAAAAAAACAGCAGAATATATAGCTGAACTACTAAAGACATTAAATTATAACAGTAGAGTATTGAAAAGAGAAAAACATTATATGGTCTACATAAAAGAAGCAGAAAGCATTAGCGACTTTATAAAGTTACTAAACGCTACTAATTCACTATTTTATTTTGAAGACATACGAATTTACAGAGACCATAAAAATATGACCAATAGATTAAACAATTGTGAACAAGCAAACATAGAAAAAATAATCAACACATCAAACATACAATTAGAAAATATAAGAAAATTAAAAGAAAAAGTTGATTTTGATTTATTAGATGAAAAAATAAAAGATATATGTATATATAAAGAAAAATATCCCGAAAGTTCTATGCAAGAATTAGCAGAAATAATAAGCAGTGAAACAGGAAAACCAATAACAAAAAGCGGAATAAATCATAGATTTAGGAAAATAAGCGAAATAGTGAGCAAAGATTAGCCGCTATTTTTTTTGGATAAAATTTTATCAACAATACCATAATTTAAAGCTTCGTTAGCATCCATAAAAAAATCTCTTTCAGTATCTTTTTTAATTTTAGATAAACTTTGTTTAGTGTTACTACTAAGTAGCTTATTCATTTTATCCTTTAATTTTAAAATACGTTCCGCAGCAATTTGAATCTCAGTAGCTTGACCTTGAGCTCCACCTATGGGCTGATGGATCATAATTTCGCTATTTTGAAGTGCATATCTTTTGCCTTTGGCTCCACTTGAAAGCAAAAATGCTGACATAGAAGCGCACATACCCACACAAATGGTACATACATCATTATCTATAAAATTCATAGTATCATAAATTGCCATTCCTGCAGTAACACTACCGCCAGGGCTATTAATATACATACAAATGTCATCACTATTTTGGCTATTCAAATACAAAAGTTCGCCAATGACAATATTCGCTTTATCATCAGTAATTTCACCATCCAATAAAATAATATTATCTTGTAAAAGTCTAGAATACAAATCATATGCTTTTTCACCAGTACTACTCTTTTCAATAACCGTAGGAATAATATTCAAATCAATCACCTAACAATATAATAGGCAAAAAAGCACTAAAATATTCATATACGATAAATAATAATTATTACAAATTATGACTTTTTTAAAATATAGATATATCTTTTCTTTGACAGCAAAATTGAGCAAAGCTAGGTACATACTGAGTTTGCTCAATTTTTATTTGTTGTGTAATG
>CALVVO010000014.1 GCA_944363885.1 uncultured Bacilli bacterium
TTAACTTGGGGTAAGGGGAAGTCTGCCCTTTTTTGGTATTTTTCTTAAAATAAATTTAGTTTTATTTTTCAGATTAATTCCTTTCCAAACAATTATAACATCAAATTAAATAAAACAAAAAAAGGATATTCATTTCCTTTTTAACGTTAAAATAATTATTCAGTTGGTGTACCAGGTATCACTGGATCTGTTGTAGAAGAATCATCTTCTTCGGTAGAATCGCCAGAAGACCCATCATCAGTAGTATTATCAGAGTCATCGACAGTTTCATTTCCTGAAGTATCATCATCAACCGTTGAATTATTATCATCACCAGAACTTTGATTATTATTTTCAATAACATAAATAGTCATAGAACTGCCAACTCTCACAAGAAGCATACCCTCATGAGCACTTTGACCAACGATTTTTCCAGTTGGATAAGCAGAATTAAACATATCGCCTTCAGTAATATACTCAACATTAATTGTTATTCCATGATTAGTACCCCAACTTTTAGCTGATTCAACAGAATATCCATTTGAAAAATCAGGGAGCAGCGTAAGTTTACTTTCAGAATAAGACTTATCACCGATTATAGTCTTTTCATAAGGTTCATTAATAGAAAAATGAATCTCTTTAACAACTTCTTTTTCCTTTAAACCTAGGTTAACTTTCATAGCATTAACAATATCATTTAAACTACCCCTGTAATATTGGAAAGTATAAGAATATCCAGCACCAGAAGGCTCATAAGCATATAAGCCATAACCCCTTAACCAAGTCTTTTGAATATTAATAACATTATTATCATTAGAGAACAACAATTTTTTACCAATTTCATAGAAAGATAACATCTCATCTGTTGTCATATTTGTATCAATATTTTTACTAACAACATCTAAAATTTCATAGAACTGATTTACGTTTCTAATAGTCTTTGCCTTTTGCATAATTCCTTCAACAACAAGTTGTTGGTTCTGTCCTCTTTGAAAATCGCCTTGAAGAAACGCTTTTCTATTTCTAGCGAGAACAAGAGCTTCTTCACCATTTAAAGTTTGCCATCCAGACTCTATACAAACCTCACCGCCACGATCAGAATTATCTGTACAAATTTTATCTAAATAATCTGGCTCAGGAACATTAACTTCAATACCGCCAAGTGCATCTACCAAATCAACAACACCTTTAAAATTAATCTTAACATAATAATCAATATTAATACCTGTTAAATTTTGAACAGTTTTAACCATACAATTAGTGCCACCCCAAGCAGCATGATTAATCTTTTGTACAGAACCACCACACGCCATTGTAACATAAGTATCTCTAGGGATGCTAAACATAGTAGCATTTAAAGTTTTTGGATCAAAAGTTATTAACATTATAGTATCGCCATTAAAAGAAGCATTTTCTGCTAAACCATCAACTTCAGAATCAACACCTAAAAGTAAAATAGTGAAAGGTTTATTTAAATCAACTTTAGCAGTAGAAGCATCTTCTACCTCTGATTTTTCATATTCTTTTCCATATTCATAAATAGTAAAAACCTCATCTTCTATATTTTCATAACCCTCTACAGATTTAAAATTAGATTTATAATTTGCACTTACAAATATCAAATCAAGTTCACCTTCATACAAATCAAACATAAGAGTCAAAGTATCTGAATATTCAACAATTTCGTTTTTTTCATCAAGATTAAATTTATCTATAACTTCATAAGGAAGAATATTACCTTCAATACCTTCTGTCGTTTCCTCATTATTATCAAGAAGCCCAATCTTATAACCTTCCAAGTGTTCAATATCCATATCTTTATCCATGCTTACCAAAGCAGTTTTATGAGTAATTACAGTTTTATTCATATCATTTAGTTTATTATAAGCTGTAAAAATATACCAAGCACCAACTACAAATAAAACACTTAAAAGTAAAGAAATAACAGACAAAACTATAAATTTAATAGTTTTCATATTTTTAATTGACAAAATAAAAGTACCGACTATCAAATTAATAACACAAAGAAGTAAAACACTTCCCATAATTAAATAAAAAGTTTCTATCTTATTAAATAGCAAAATTGTATATATTAAACAACCAGTTGATAATATCAACAAAGTTATAAAAATAATTCCCAATATTTTAAAAATTAAAGATTTTTTCCCCATTTTAATCACTTCCACTGATATATAATTATACATTAATTAAAATTATTTAACAACCACAAGTTAAAATAAATAGGCACAATTATCAATTGAAAACACAAATACTAATAAATTAACTGTAAATATAGATAAAATAAAGAATATGTTATATAATAAAAAACAAGAGGTGCTGGATGAATATAGTAGTAAACGGACATAACATATTTTTAATAATTGCAGTATGTTTTATAAGTTCATTAATATTTGTATATATATCAAAAAAGATAGCGGAATATCTTAAAGTATATGATATTCCAGATGAAAGAAAAGTTCATAAAAAACCAATACCTTTATTGGGCGGAATAGGAATATTTTTTAGCTTTTTATTAGGCTACATGCTTTTTGCACCAAAAAACGAACTAATGTTATCAATTTTAATTGCATCATTTTTAATAATACTATTAGGAATATTTGATGACATGAAACCAATAAAAGCAAGGTATAAAATTATAATACAAATATTAGTAGCAATTATAATAGTATTTTATGGAAATCTAAAACTAACTGATTTAACAATATTAGGCACACATATCAATTTTAATGGTTTTTCATCAATTATAACAATATTAATTATAGTAAGTACAATAAATGCAATAAATTTTATAGATGGATTAGATGGCCTATGTGCAGGAATTAGTTCAATTTACTTTTTAACAATTGCAATAATTGCAATCATATTAAATAAATTTGGTGGATTAGACATAATCCTTTCCTTAATAATGTTAGGATCTACACTAGGTTTCTTAGTGCATAATTTTCCACCAGCAAAAATATTTATGGGTGATACTGGATCAACATTTTTAGGTGTAATGATAAGTGTAATAATGTTACTAGGATTTAAAACAGTAACAATCACATCGTTAGTTATACCAGCATTAATATTAGCATTACCAATACTAGATACATTATTTGCAATCATTAGAAGAACAGTTAATAAAAAACCTATAGGAGCGCCAGACAAAAATCACATACATCATCAGCTTTTAAAAAGACATCTAGGAACAACAAAATCGCTTTTAATAATTTATGGAATAAACATAGTTTTTAGTGTAACTTCTATATTTTATGCATTAGGTTATCATAAAGAAACTATAGTATGTTATGTATTCTTAATATTTATATTATTATTCTTAATATTCAAAACAAATATAATATTTGATAGAGAAAAAGGAGAAAAAAAGTAGTGAAAGTAGCAATTTTAGGTTCGGGGGCATATGGTTTAGCACTAGCAAGCAGACTCTTAATGAATAAAAACGATGTAGAAATGTGGACTTATTCAAAAGAAGAAAAGGAGCAACTTAAAGAAACAAGAATTAGTAATAAGTTGCCAGGTTACAAAATACCAAAAGAAATAAAAATCACAACAAGCATGAAAAAAGCAGTATATGACAGCAAAATAATTATAATTGCAGTACCTGCTTTTGCAGTAGATGATATAGCAAAAAAGTTATCTAAATATATAAAACCAACACAACACATTCTAATAGCAACAAAAGGTATTGAACAAGACACATGCAAATTTTTAACAGACGTAGTATTAGACTATATTAATACTAATAGACTTGCAGTTATATCAGGGCCTACATTTGCAGTAGACATAATAAAAGATGTTCCCATTGGCTTATCACTTGGGACGACAAATGAATTAACTAAAAAAACAATTATGCAAGCTTTTACAAATCCAAAAACAAAATTAAGACCAACTCTAGATATTATAGGAATAGAAGTATGTGGTGCAATAAAAAACGTAATGGCAATAGCATCTGGAATGTTAGAAGGGATGAATGTACCAGATTCAACAAAAGCATTATTTCTTACTGAAGCATTAAATGATATAAAAGAAATAATAGATGTATTAGGTGGCAACAAAAAAACAATTCTTTCTTTTGCTGGGTTTGGAGATATATTAATGACATGTACAAGTCAAAACTCTAGAAATTTTACTTTTGGTAAAATATTAGGCTCTGGAAAAAAAGAAGAAGCAATAAAATATAGAGAAAACACAACTGTAGAAGGACTATACACACTAAAATCCATACAAAAATTATTACAAGACACAGGTGCTTGCATTCCAATTATTGATTTAATATATGAAATAATTTACAACGATAAAGATAAAGAAGAAATGTTAAAATTTTTAATAGAAAAATAGGTAGAATTATGAAAAAGTTAAATAATACAATTAAAACTAACATTACAACAATAATAGGAGTATTTTTAATAATATCTCCTTTTTTAGATTTATTTACATCCATTGGAATTAAGTACAACATTGACCAACTTAGAGTAGGAATAATAATCAGAGGATTATTTATGTTATTAATGATATATTATTCAATATTTTTAAAAGATAACAAAAAACAAACAATAATATTTTTATCAGTAATTTTTACCTATATAATATTATTTTTAACAAAAACAATTTTAACTAATGGAAACATAACGTATGAAACAACAGTAATTTTTAAAACATTTTATTTTATTATATTATCAATAACATTTATAAATTTAGAAAAACCTATTGATATAAAATACTACATCGCATGTTTTACAACATACTTATTACTAGTTTTTATTCCAAACATTTTAAATATCGGATTTAATAGTTACGAAATAGCAAAAGTTGGTCAAGTTGGCTGGTTTAATTCAGCAAATGAAATAAGCACGATTTTATCAATTTTAACACCGATACTTATAGCATATTTAATGACAAAGAAAAACAAAATCTTATCAGTCTTGTATCTAATAATAATACTAATAACATTTTTTAGCATAGGTACCAAAGTACCAATATTATCGTTAGCAATCATATGTGGGTTTTATTTTTTATACAGTTTATATAAACTAATAAGAAAAAAAGACACCAAAAAAATTACTTTTATACTAACTGGCCTTTTTATAATAATAATTTCTACAGCAATATTATTACCTAAAACAAGTTTTTACAAAAATATAAAAATACACTTAGAATATTTAGAAGTCGATAACATAGTTGAAATATTTACAGATACCGAACTAATCGATCACTTTTTATTAGGATCTAGATTAAAATTACTCAGTCAAAACATAAAAACATATAAAGAAAGCAGCACTGTAGAAATACTCTTAGGCATAGGAGCCGAACATAGGCAAAGCGAAATGGATTTCTTTGATATCTTCATAAATTATGGAATAATAGGGTTTGCATTAATAGCAACAATACTAATAATTTTAATTATCAAACAGAAGCCAAAATATACGACAAATACAAAATTAAGTTTACTATTAGCAATTACAATAGCATTTCTTTCAGGACATGTTTTAGTATCGCCAGCGGTTAGTATATTCATTCCATTATTATTATTTGACAAAAGTATGGTAAAATAAATATTGAGGAAGGCAAAATATGAAAAAAATCACGATAATTTCATTACACCTAAATTATGGTGGGATTGAAAAATACATATCAAGTTTATGTAAAATGCTACAAGACGAATACAAAATAAACTTGATAATAACATACAAAATGAATGAAAAACCATCATTTAATTTTAGCAATAAAATTGACATTAAATATTTAATAGATGGAAAACCAAACAAAGAAGAAATTAAACAAGCAATCAAACATAAAAACATAATAAAAATAATTAGTGAAGGTTTTAAATCAATAAAAATACTATTTTTAAAAAAAGTTAGAACAAAAAAAGCTATAAAAGAATTAGAATGTGATTACGTTATAACAACTAGATTATATGAAACAAAAATGGTAAATAAATATTTAAAAAACTCCAAAATAAAAAAGATAGCGACAGAGCATAATTATCCCACAAAAAAATATTTGAAAACATTACCTAAAAATTTAAAACACTACGACAAACTAATCGTTGTAAACGAAGAAATTGAAAGTTTATATAAAGAATACCTAGGAACAAAAGTAACAAACATACCAAACTTTATTGAACAAGAAAGCGAGGAACATTCAAAATTAAAAAATAAACAATTAATAGCAGTAGGAAGATTTGAACCAGAAAAAGGCTTTTTAGATTTAATAGACATCATGAAACTAGTGACAAAAATAGACAAAGAAATAAAACTTACACTTATAGGTGATGGAAGCGAGAAAAAATTAATATTAGACAAAATTAATGAATGTGGATTAAAAGACAATATAAACTTAACAGGATATTTAAACTCAAAAGAAATAGAGTATCACATGTTAAACGCGAGCTTATATGTAATGACAAGCATAACTGAATCATTTGGCTTAGTACTATTAGAAGCAATGAATATGGGATTACCAATAATTTCATTTGACAGTGCATCAGGGCCTAAAGAATTATTAAAAAATGATAATGGAATATTGATAAAAAATAGAAACAATAAAGAAATGGCTAACAAAATAATTGAACTATTAAATAACAAAAAAATATTAAAAGAATACCAACAAAAATCATTATCCAATATTAAAAACTACACATTAGAAAATACCAAAAAAAATTGGGAAAAACTATTTAATGAATTAGATAAAAAAAGCAATAAAAAAGTTTTATTCATTTCAAGTACAGGAGGGCACTTAAACGAATTATTGATGCTTAAAAGTATGTTTAATAAATATAATTATCAAATAATTACAGAAAATACTGCGTCGAGCAAAAACTTAAAAAAGAAATATGGAAATAAAAATACGCATTATTTATTATATGGCACTAGAAAACAAAAACTTATTTATCCTTTTATATTGTTAATTAATTGTTTTATAAGTTTATATTATTTTATGAAAATAAGACCTAAATATATAATTACTACAGGTGCACATACAGCAGGACCAATATGTTGCATCGGCAAAATATTTGGAAGCAAAATAATCTTTATTGAAACATTTGCAAACAGAAATACAAAATCAGCAACAGGAAAAATAATATATAAATTTGCCGATTTATTTATAGTACAGTGGAAAGAAATGAAAAAACAATATAAAGATTCCGTTTATGGGGGGTGGATATATTGATATTTATAACAGTAGGTTCACAGTTAACATTCGATAGACTACTAAAAGCAGTGGACAAAGAAATAGAAGCAGGAAACATAAAAGACCAGGTGATAGTTCAAGGTGGAAAAACAAAATTCAAGTCAAAAAATATGAAAATTATAAAATTTTTAGAACTAGATGAATTTGACAAATATATTAAAGATGCCGATTTAATAATTTCACATGGTGGAGTAGGAAGCATAATAGATGCATTAAAATACTATAAAACAGTAATTGCAACACCAAGATTAAAAAAATATAAAGAAGCTTTAAACGATCACCAAATACAAATAATAGAAAATTTTGGAATAGAAGGATATATCATACCATTATTAGATTTAAAAGAACTAGATTTAGCTTTAGAAAAAGCCAAAACATTTAAACCTAAAAAATATAAAAGTAACACAAGCAACATTGTAAAACTGATTGAAGATTATATTGATAAGGAAGATTAATATGGAAAAAAAAGTTAGTGTAATAATACCTGTTCATAACTCATCAAAATATTTGAAAAAATGCCTTGATAGTGTACTCAAACAAACATATAAAAACATAGAAGTAATATGTATAGAAAATGGTAGTAAAGATAACAGTTTAGAAATCTTAAAACAATATAAAACAATAAAAACTTATTCATTAAAAGAAAGTGGAATTTCTTTAGCTAGAAACTATGGGATTAAAAAAGCAAAAGGAGAATATTTATACTTTTTAGATAGTGATGACTACATAAAAGAAAATTTAATTGAAGAACTAGTAAAAAAATTAGAAAAAGATAAATCAGATTTATGTTATGCAAAATATTATTCAGTATATGAAGAAAAAAATAAAAAAGAAAAAACAGAACTTTATACATTTGACATACTTAATAAAAAACAAATAATAACAAATTTACATAACATAAACTTAGGAGCCCCAAAATTATATAAAACAGAAATTATAACAAACAATAATATAACTTTTCCATTAAATACAAAATATGAAGACGTTTATTTCGTATTAAAATACCTATATTTTTCAAATAAAATAAGTATGGTAAATGAATACTTATACTATTATCTAATTCACAGTAATAGTGAAACAACTACTATGGATTCAAGAGTATTTGACATACTAAAAATAATAAAACTATATGAAAAAATATATGACAAAGAAGAAATAGAAAATGTGACAGTAAAATTATTGACTACTTACACAATTAGACAAAGATATCAAAAGAATAATAAAATAAGAAACGAATTTATTGATGAAGCTTTTAATCATCTAAACAAAAACTATAAAAATTGGAAAAAATGCAATTATTTAAAAGAAAGAAATAAAATCAAAAGAACGATAGAAAAAAACAAAGTATTGACAAAAATATATTGTCACTTATATTGTAAAACGCATACAAACTAGGTATAATAATACTTAAGGGAGAAAAAATGAAAGCATTAAAAAACATTTATTACAATTTTAAAAAATACTCATTTTTAATGGGTCAAATGATAATGAGAGACTTTAAAGTCAAATACAAAAGAAGTGTTTTAGGTGTTGTTTGGAGTTTGCTATATCCAGTATTAATGATGGCTGTCATGGCATTGGTATTTTCAAACATGTTTAAATTTAAAGTAGAAGGAGTTAACTATTTAGTATATTTATTATCCGGTTTAGTAATATTTAACTATTTTAGTGAGGCAAGTACATCAGCGATGTCTTCAATAATTACAAACTTCTCTTTAATCAATAAAGTTTATATACCAAAGTATATTTTTCCTTTATCAAAATGTCTATTTGTTGGAATAAACTTCTTACTAACATTAATACCACTTTTAGTCATTATTTTATTCACAGGAAGTGGAGACACTAGATGCGTTATCAACATATATTACTTGTTAATACCATATTCTTTTATATGCATGTTTCTTTTTACAGTAGGTATGGGCTTTTTATTAGCGGCAATGACAGTGTTTTTAAGAGATATTTTATATATATATGGAATAATAATGACAATTTGGACATACTTTACACCAATATTTTATGATATATCAATGTTGCCTACAAATTTACAAGGATTATTTCAATTAAATCCATTATATCAATTTATAACATTTGTAAGAACAATTATTCTATATAATGAAATACCTAGTGCCACTAATTTTATCATGTGCGCTGTATTTGGTGTCGGTTTCTTTATCATAGGTGCACTATTCTTTAAAAAACAACAAGACAAATTTATATATTACGTATAAGGAGGAACAAAATGATAAAAGTAGAGAATGTATCAATGAAATTTAATCTTGGAATAGATAGAGATTTCTCAATAAAAGAAGCATTTATAAGAACCTTAACATTTCAAAAGAGAAAAAAAATCCCGGAATTTTGGGCATTAAAAAACGTCTCATTTGAAGTAAATAAAGGTGAAGTAGTCGGAATAATTGGTCCAAATGGAGCAGGTAAAAGTACACTTTTAAAAGTAGTAAGCGGCGTTATGAAACCATCAGAAGGAAACGTGATGGTAAATGGAGTTATCTCACCAATGATAGAATTAGGCGCAGGGTTTGATATGGAATTGACAGCTAGAGAAAATATATTTTTAAATGGAGCAGTACTAGGTTATAGCAAAAAATTTTTAGAAGAAAAATTTGATGAAATAGTAGAATTTTCAGAACTTAAAGATTTCCTAGATGTACCATTAAAAAATTATTCTTCAGGTATGATAGCTAAAATAGCATTTTCTATAGCAACTATAGTAAATCCAGAAATTTTAATAGTAGATGAAATACTATCAGTCGGAGATATAAAATTCCAAGAAAAAAGTAAAAATAAAATGATGGAAATGATTAAAGGTGGGACAACAGTATTGTTTGTATCACACTCTTTAGAACAAATAAAAGAATTATGCCAAAGAGTTATATGGTTAGATCATGGAGAAGTAAAAATGATTGGTAATTCTAAAGAAGTATGTAAAAAATATTATGAAAAACAAATGGGAGGATTATAATTCATGAAATTTGAAGATATATATGATGAGAAAATAAAAGTATATTCATTTGATATTTTTGATACAATTTTTAGTAGAAAAATACACCCAGAATATGTTAAAAAATTATGGGCTATAAAAATAACTAAAATTTATGAATTAGATTTAACAGCTATTGAACTATATGAAATGAGATCAGAGGCTGAAAATGAATGTGGCAAAACAAATTCTATAAACAATGATTTTGAGTATAAATATGACGAAGTAATAGAATATATTTATGATAAACTTAATATAAATACTCCAAAAAACAAATTTGTATCCAAATGCAAAGAGATAGAAATTGAAATTGAGAGCAAAGTTTTATTTATTAATGACGACATATTTAATATAGTAAAAAGATTAAAACAAAAAGGCAAAAAAGTTATTTGCATTTCTGACATGTATTTAACAGAAAATATGGTACGTGAAATATTTGAAAATTTAGGGATTAATAAATTTATAGATAAAATATATATGTCGTGTGAGTTTTTACAAAATAAATTAAGCGGAAAACTTTATAAAAGAGTTATTAAAGATTATAAGATAAAAAATAATGAAATGTTTATGATTGGAGACAACAAAGAAAAAGATGTTAATATTCCAATAAGTCTAGGTATAAAAGCTAAGCACATTGATAGGTCAAAACAGTTTTTAAAATATGATGAATTTAATGATTCACATGACCCAGACGATATATTAAAAAATTTCAAAAAGTTATCAAGGACGAATAACGATAGATTTCAGCACACTATATTTTCATTATTTTTATTCACTGATAAGTTATATTACAAAGCAAGAAAAGAAAATATAACAAAATTAACATTCCTATCACGAGAGGGAGAATTTTTAAAAAAATTATTTGATTATTATTTAGAAGTTATTGGGGATCAAAAAATTAAGACAGATTATTTAATTGTATCTAGAAAGTCTACATACTTACCATCTTTAAAAAATATTGATAAAGAAGATTTTCATGAATTACTTAACCAATATAATTGGACAAGCCTACATGATTTTATTTGTAGCATAAATTTTAGCGAGAAAGAAATAGATGATTTGAAAAAAGAATTACCAAATATTGATTTTGATGAACCTAATACAGACTTAATTAACTCAGAAAAATTAAAAACATTAAAAAGTAACAAAACCTTTAGAAACATTTTTGAGAAGAAAAGAATAGAACAAACTAAGAATTTTAGAGCATATGCTAAAGAAATATTTGATGACAAAAAAGTTAATATTGTTGATATAGGGTGGCATGGGTCTATGCAAAACAATTTAAGCAAAATTTTTGCTAATGAATACGAATTTGATGGATATTATTTTGGGTTAATTACTAGAGATTTAAAAAAAGATAAAAACAAAACAGGAATAATTGTATATAATGCTCCTCAAAATAGTTACAACTTTCAAGTATATGATCAAAATAGAACTTTATTTGAATTTATTTTAGGGGCAACCCATGGAAGTGCAGATCACTATGAAATGAAAAATGGTAAAGCGACCGTTAAAACTTTTAGAAAGAAAGAAGAAAAGGAATTATTTGAAAATGTTGTTAAACCAATACAAGATGAGATGTTTGAAATATTCAAAAATATATGTAATCTTTTAACAAATACATATTATGATGATAAAAAAGTAGAAAAAACAATAAATAGAATACACTTTGAAATGGTATTTCATCCAAATAAAAAATCAATAAAACTTATTAATAATGTTTTCCATTATGATAATTTTGGAGTTTTTACATTGACCAAATTGAGTAAAGTCAAAAAAAATAATTTAATTAATTATATAAAAGAACATATTTTATTTGTTAAAACATTTAATAGAGGATATTTTAATGATAGTTTTTGGCCGATGTTAAAACTAATTAACAATAAACTTTATATTCCATATTACGCTTACTATATAATAAAGAAACGAAAATTTAAAGAAAAAGGTATTATAATTTAAAATGGAGAATGATTTTTATGAAAATAGTATTTACACTTGGCAGCCCTAAAATAGGTGGTGGAACAAATGTTATATTTGAACATGCAGGAAGATTAGTAGAACTAGGAGAAGAGGTATATATAGTTAGTGATAAAAAAGTAAAGTATAAAGACTGCGCGTGGCACTCAAAAGCGCATTTGTTAAAATTTATTACATATAAAGATTGCAAAAATTTAAAATTTGATATAGCCATAGCTACTTGGTGGCAAACTGTATACAAATTGTATAATATAAATGCAAATAAATATATTTATTTTGTTCAATCTATAGAATCTAAATTTTATAAGAATAATGAACTAAGTTTAAAAACGTTTGCAGAATTAACCTATTGTTTTGGTTTGCCAGTAATAACAGAAGCAACATGGATAAAAAAGTACTTAGAAAAAAATTATGGGACTAGAGTTGAACTAGTAAGAAACGGAATAAGAAAAGACATTTATAAAATTTTAGAAACAGAAGAATGTAAACATAAGGGGCTAAGAATTTTAGTAGAGGGACCAGTAGATGTTGATTTTAAAAATGTTCCCAAGACTATAAAATTAGTTAAAAAAAGCAGAGCTGATGAAATATGGCTTTTGACTTCATCAAATATAAAAAAATATCCTGGCGTTGATAAAGTATTCTCCAATATTAAACCAGCAGAATGTGCTAAAATATATTCAGCCTGTGATGCAATAGTAAAATTAAGTTATGTAGAAGGAATGTTTGGCCCACCACTTGAAATGTTTCATTGTGGAGGAACATGTGTAGTATATAATGTTACCGGTGCAGATGAATATATAATTAATGAATTTAATGGATATATTGTTAAAAAAGATGATGAAGATCAAGTAATTAAATGCATTAACAAACTAAAAGATATTGAAACATTAAACAGATTGAAAAAAAATGCCATCAAAACTGCAGAGAAATGGGATTCATGGGAAGAATCTTCTAATAAATTTTATAAATCAATAAAAAGACTAAATGAATGTAAAACACCAACTCAGGATGATTTAAGAAAAAGTACAAAGATGTTTTTATCAATACATGAGTTTATTGTGAATGAATCGCCTAACAATTACTCATTAAAAACTAAAATAGGGAACTATTTTAGAAAAAATATGAAACCATTATATAAAATTTATTATAAAATAGTAACAAAAAATGACTTTGAATAGTATTAATCAAAAAGGAAGGAAAATAATAAAGTGAAATTTAGTGTAATTGTTCCAGTTTATAATACACAAAAATATTTAAAAAGATGTATAGAAAGCGTTCTTAATCAAACATATAAAAATTATGAAATTATTTTAATAAATGACGGATCTACGGACAATAGTTTAGAAATATTAAAAAAATATGAAAGTAATAATAAAGTTAAAATAATTACACAAAAGAATCATGGACTAAGTTATACAAGAAATGTTGGTATTTCACATGCAACTGGAGATTATGTTATTTTATTAGATAGTGATGATTTTCTAGAAAAAGATTTATTTAAAGTTTTAAATCTTAATATTAAAAATGAAGATATGATTAAATTTAATTATAATTATTATTTTGGAAATGGCAAAAAAAAACCAATTCAAAGTGTCAAATTTGAAGATAATAGTGGACAAGAAGCACTAAGAAAGTTAATTAGCGAGAAAAAAGTGTTTGAAATGTCATGCATATATGCTTACAAAAAAGATTATATAAAAAACTTTAAGTTTGAAGAAGGAAAATATCATGAAGACTTAGGATTAATACCACTTATGATATATGAAACTAAAAAAATATCATCTATTGATTACATTGGTTATAATTATGATCAAACAAATATAAATAGTATAACCGCAAAAAATTCCATGGAAAAAGAATATAAAAAAGCATTAGATGTTATGTATTTTTTTAACAAAGTAAAAGGAATTTATACCGATAAATATTTATTAAGTTTTTATGCAAATGCAGTTATAAATAAATATAAAAAATTAGATAAATCTTATAAAAAAGATTATAGAGATTTAATAAAAAATAATTGTGTTTGCAAATATTTATTAAATAATACTTTTATACGAAAAATTAAAAAAGTGGTTTTAAGTATTTATTTTAAATTATAAAAAAGAGGTGAAATAATGAAAATATTAGTTACAGGTGCGGCAGGCTATATAGGTAGTCACACAATAGTAGAATTATTAAATAATAATTATGAAGTTATTGGAATTGATAACTTTGTAAACTCTAAAAAAGAAGTAGTAGGAAAAATCGAAAAAGTTTCCGGGAAAAAATTCAAATTTATTGAAGGAGATGTTAGGGATTTAGAAATATTAAATAAAATATTTAATGAAAATGATATTGAAGCAGTAATTCATTTTGCAGGTTTAAAAGCAGTAGGAGAGTCTGTATCCATGCCTATAGAATATTATGATAATAACATAAATTCAACCCTATCCTTGATAAAGGTAATGAAAAAATATAGATGTAGAAAATTTATATTTTCTTCTAGCGCTACGGTTTATGGTGCACCTAATAAATTACCAATTTTAGAAAATTTCCCATTGTCTACAACTAATCCATATGGCACAACTAAATTAGTAAATGAATATATATTATCAGATTTGTATAAATCTGATAATAATTGGGAAATAACATTATTAAGATATTTTAATCCAATAGGTTCAGAAAAAACAGGCACTCTAGGAGAAAATCCAAATGGTATACCAAACAATTTAATGCCATATATTGTTAGAGTTGCTATAGGCCAGTTAGAAAAATTATATGTTTATGGAAATGATTATCCTACACATGATGGAACAGGTGTAAGAGATTATATTCATGTAGTAGATTTAGCAAGAGGACACGTCAAAGCCATTGAAAAAAGCAAAAAAGGAATAAATATATATAATTTAGGAACAGGAACAGGTTATAGCGTATTGGATGTTGTTAAAACATTTGAAAAAGTAAATAATGTGAAAATTCCATATGTTATCACTGAAAGAAGACCCGGAGACGTTGCTGAATGTTATGCAGACGTAAGTAAAGCAAAAAGAGAAATTGAATGGGAAGCAAAATATAATTTAGAAGATATGTGTAAAGATTCATATAATTATATAGTCAAAAATATAAAAAAATAAATTTAACTACAGTTTATAATAAAACTAAATGTAAGTTTGTCAAACAAAAGTGACGCAGGAACGATAAAAAAATGATCCTATTTGTTAAAATAATCACGAAGACACTCACTTGGAGATTTCCAGTTTAAGGGAGCAATCGGAAAATTGTTATATTCGTGTAGATATATACGAGCTTGTTTTTTTGCATCTTCAAGTGAGATAAAACGGCGATTTCTGTAAAATCTTTCGTTGTCTTTGCGATGAGACCTTTCAACCTTTCCATTATGCTTTGGGGTGTAGGGTTTGATAAGGTCGTGGTTGATATTACACTTTTTTAAATATCTTTCAAAAAGTGTAAGTTTGTCTGAAATTAATCTGTTGGTAAAATCTAGTCCATTATCAGTTCTAACACATTCGATTTTGAAGGGGAAAAACTTTATAACTTCTTGAATGAATATTGTAGAAATATAAGTAGAACGTTCGTTATAAATTTGAATGTATCTAAATCTAGAATATTCATCAATAGCAGTATATTGATAAAGTTTTTCATCACCAACAATACATTCAGTAGGTACAAACTTAATATCAACTTGTATTCGTTCTCCAGGGAAAGTCATTTGGACGTAAGGTTTAACTTTCCTTTTACTCTTTTTGGGTTTTTGTGGAAACATATTTAATCTTTTCATAACACGATATAGAACTTCAGGTTTGTGATTATAACCCCGTTGTTTAAGTTTAACCCAAAACACAATTAAACCTAAGTCCGGATTTCTTTTTCTCATATCTTTAATAAGTTTAATTTCTTGTTGAGTGTGAGCTTTAGGATGAGAATGAGGCTTAGTACTAAGATTTGATAGAGAACGAATAGTGCCATCGTATCTTTTTAACCATCTATAGACATATTGTCTATTTGTATTGTACTTAATCGCAGTTTTAGTTACGCCGTTTTTAATGGCGTATTTGATGAGAGATTCACGATATCTCATCAATTGAGTGATAGTTTGTTTTTTCTTCATAGATAGACTACTTTCATATTTAGGATCATTTTTAAAGTTTGACAAACTTACACTGTGCAATTATACCTAGATGAGACTTATATGCCGAGAAAACATTAATAAATTAGGTATAATGTGATAAGTTTATGCGGTGGCTGTGCATATAATATGCGGTTTTTACAGACACAAGTCACATTATAGGTACCTAATTTATTGATGGAATTTGGAATATATGTCATACTTGTTTTGTAATTGCACACAAATAAATTTTAAGGTTTTTATCAAAATATAGATAAAACTTTTTTTTTGCTGTATAATTAACCTAGGTGATGATATGAAAAACTATAAGATAATGGATGGGAATGAAGCCTGTATAACAGCCGCTTATTTATTTAGTGAAGTATGTGGCATTTATCCAATAACACCATCCAGTCCAATGGCAACATTAGCTGATAAATGGGCAAGCAATGGTAAAACAAATATATTAGGCGGAAAAGTAAATGTAGTAGAAATGCAAAGCGAAGGAGGAGCCTCAGCTTTAGTTCACGGTTCATTACAAGCGGGGAGTTTAACTTCAACATTCACAGCATCACAAGGACTTTTATTAATGATACCTTCAATGTATAAAATTGCTGGAGAATTGTTGCCAGCTGTCTTCCACGTAGCAGCGAGAAGTTTATCAACTCATGCATTATCAATATTTGGTGACCATCAAGATATTTACGCTACAAGAACAACTGGATTTGCAATGTTATCAAGCGTAAATGTACAAGATTCTTACTATTTAGCAATAATTTCTCATTTATCAGCAATAAAAGGAAGTGTACCATTTTTACATTTTTTTGATGGGTTTAGAACAAGTCACGAGTTAAATAAAATAAACATATTAAATGAAGAAACAATTAAAGAATTAATAGATTATAATAAAATAAATGAATTTAGAAGCCGTTCTATTAACATAGGTAAAAACATAACTAGAGGAACATCACAAACTGAAGATGTATATTTTCAAAATACTGAAGCAAGAAATTTAAACTATATGGAGTTACCGGACATTGTAAATGATTACATGGAAAAACTTAATAATATTGCTGGGACAAGTTATGCACCTTTCGTATATCATGGCAATAAAAACGCAAAAAATATAATCATAGCTATGGGTTCAGTGAACGATACAATCAAAGAAGTAGTGGAAGATTTAAATAATAAAGGTGAAGAGGTTGGAGTTATTACTGTACACTTATACAGACCATTTAGTGTAAAATACTTGAAAAAAGTTTTACCAAAATCCGTAGAGAAAATAGCTGTACTTGACAGAACTAAAGAAGCAGGAAGTAACGGAGAACCACTTTATTTAGATGTGGTTAATGCATTAAAAGGAGAAAATATAGAAATAGTAGGTGGACGTTATGGACTGTCAAGCAAAGACACAACTCCAGCACAAATAAAAGCTGTATTTGACAATTTAAATAAATACAAAGTTATGAACAACTTTACAATTGGAATAACAGATGACGTTACAAATTTAAGTCTAACACCCCCTAATTACAACATAGAGAAAAAATGGAAAGAAATAAAAATATTTGGATTTGGTTCAGATGGAATGGTCAGCGCATCAAAAAATATAATGAAAGTTATTGGACAAAAGGATGGAAATTTTGTTCAAGGGTATTTTGAGTATGATTCTAAAAAAAGTAATGGCGTAACTATAAGTCATTTAAGAATAAGTGATGCACCTATCAATGCACCATACTATTTAACAAGTCCATCACTGGTTGTTGTATCAAAAGATTCTTATTTAACAAAATATAACTTATTAGAAAACATAAAACAAAACGGTATATTTTTATTAAATTCAAACAAAACAGACGAAGAATTAAATGAATACATGCCTAATGATATAAAGGAACAAATATTAGACAAAAAATTAAGAGTATTTATCACAAATGCAGATGAATTAGCAAACAAATACAATTTAAACGGAAAAATTAATAATATTATATCAATATACGTCTTAAAAATGTTAGGATGCACAAGCGAAGACCTTGAAAAATTTAAAGATCAAATAAAAAGTGTATATAAAGACAAAGGTGAAGAAGTAGTCAACAACAATATAAGTGCATTAGAAGAATCAACGTCAGTTTTAAGAGAACTAGATGTAAACAATTTAACTATAACAAAAGAACAAGAAGAAAAAGTAACTACACTAACTGATTACATGCTAAAAAGAAGAGGAAACTTATTAAAAGTATCTGATTTTCTCACTCACAAAGATGGTACATTTGAAGGTGGCACATCAAAAAGTGAAAAGAGAAAAGTTATGCAACTAGTACCAAAATGGAACAAAGAAAATTGCATTGAATGTAATGAGTGTGCTTTAGTTTGTCCACATGCAGTAATAAGGCCTTTCTCTATGACCAAAGAAGAACTTAATAAAGTTGGATTAAGCGATGAAAAAGTATTAGCAAGTTTTGGAGAAGATGATAAGTATTTTTATATAAGCGTTTCGGAAAGCAATTGCACAGGATGTGGTTTATGTATAGACACATGTCCTGGAAAAGCAGGGAAAAAAGCATTAACTTTCGGAAACTATAACGACGAAGAAGATAAGTTATGTGATAAACTAACTGAAACAATAGAAAACAAAACAATATTTAAAAAGGAAACAATAAAAGGACTTGGATTTGTAAAACCAGTATTTGAATTCAATGGTGCATGTGCTGGATGTGGAGAAACGCCATACATTAGAATATTAACCGAACTATATAAAGATGAAATAGTAATAGCCAATGCCACAGGATGTTCTTCAATATATGGAGCATCACTTCCATGTACACCATACAGCATACCTTGGATAAGTTCACTATTTGAAGATAATGCAGAATTCGGATTAGGACTTCATACATCATACAAAAACATACGTGAAAACTTAAAAAACACAATGTATAAAATTAAAGATGAAGTAAAACCAGAAATAAAAGATATTTATAAAGAATTTATTGATAATTTTAATGACAGTGAAAAAACCTTAGAAATAAAGAAAAAACTATTAGAAAAAGAAACAAATGAAGAAATAAAATCACTAATAGACTATATCCCAGCAAGAAAAATATGGATTATAGGCGGAGATGGTTGGGCATACGATATTGGTTATGGAGGACTTGATCACGTTTTATGGTCTGGAGAAGATGTAAAAATTTTAGTTTTAGACACGGAAGTATATTCAAATACAGGTGGACAGAAATCAAAATCAACTAAAACTAGTGCAGTAGCTGAATTTGCTGCAAAAGGTAAAACAACAACTAAAAAAGATCTTTTCAAAGTGGCAATGGGAATACCAAATGTTTACGTAGCATCAATATGTTTAGGATCAAACAAAATGCAGGCAATAAAAGCATTTAAAGAAGCACATGAACACAATGGTCCAGCAATTATTATTGCATATAGCCCATGTATAGAACACGGAATAAAAGGCGGGATGAAAAATGCATTAGAAGAAGAAAAATTCTTAGTTGATTCAGGATATAACATATTAATGAGATATAATGGAAACAAATTAATCATAGACTCAAAAGAACCAGACTTTTCCCTATATGAAGAAGTATTTAAAAGAGAATTAAGATACAGGAACTTAAAAGAATTGAATTCTGTAGAATATATGAAATTATATGAACAAAATATTGATGATGCAAAAAATAGATATCAATACTATAAAAACATAGAAATGTCACAAGAAAAAGACTCGGATAATTAATAAACCGAGTTTTTTTAACATAAAAAAGGATTGCCCCCCCTGAGAAGCAATCCGGAAAAAAGAATAAAAAGGGGTTGGCTAGTGTGATACTAGCACCAATTCGCCTAAAAGTGAATTGGTAAGTCTATATACTAAAGTAAAAAGGGACTTTTGTCAACAACTTTTTTAATATTTTTTTATAAGGTATGATTATTCTGTGATAATGTCTTAAGTGTTATTCCACGAAAATGTCTTAAATGATACAATAGTCCACTGAGGTGG
>CALVVO010000015.1 GCA_944363885.1 uncultured Bacilli bacterium
GAAGTAGGATATAATACAAGTAGTGGATTAAGAGGGGTAGTATATGTAAAAAGTGAAGTAAAGGTAAAAGGAAGTGGAACAGCGAGTAATCCATATGTATTTGCAAAAGAAGGAGATGGAGACTTTACAATATTAGCCTGGACATTAGGAGGAGTAGCACAAAGTGGAGCATTTCCACAAAAGGGAGATGGATATACTGGAGAAAGTGTAGAATGTACAAATGGAACAGTAGCAACTTGGGATAATGAAATTTGGGGACCATCATTTGAAACAATAAACACACCAACGTCATGTACAGTGCATTTTAAAGAAGGAACAAGTTTATATGCGAAGATATTGTTAGACAATCCAAATGTAAGTGAAAGAAGCAATTTTAACACGGCATTTACAACAAGTAATAATGGAAACACGATATATAAAGCAAGTGGACAAGATGATAAAGACACATATTATTTTGCAGGGAACGTAACAAACAATTATGTAAGTTTTGGAGGATATTATTGGAGGATAGTAAGAATAAACGAAGACAATAGTGTACGCTTAATATATGCAGGGACAAGTACAGGGGATACATCAGCATTTATAAATACAGGTCAAGCATATAACTCAAGTAATAATAACAGTGCCTATGTCGGATATATGTACACAGCAAGCCAACAATTTGGGACAAATACAAATAGTAGTATAAAAACAGTAATAGATAACTGGTACATAAATAATTTAAGTGGATTTGATGAGTACATAAGTAAAACAGCAATATATTGTAATGATAGAACAGTAGCAAGTGGGTCAACATGGAGTGAAACAGGGAGCATATTTTACTACGCCGCATATTCAAGGTTAGTGGATGGCAAATCTCCAACATACATATGTGGTGATGAAAATGATAGATTTACAGCAAGTACAAGTACGGGAAATGGGAAACTAACATATCCAATAGGGTTAATAACAGCAGATGAAATAGCGTATGCTGGTGGGGTATGGAATACAGCGAATTCAAGTTATTATATAGCCCAGAATGCGAAAACTGGAGCAACATATTGGTGGACGATGAGCCCGTCTGCTTGGAACAGCAACTACGCGAGCGTGTTCAACGTAGGAGGCTCGCGTGTTACGGGCAGCTTGTACTTCAACTACGTCAACAACACTTACGGGGTGCGCTCAGTAGTTTCTCTGAAATCTTGCGTGCTATACTCTGGAGGGAACGGAACTGCGAGTGATCCATATACTGTTAAGTTAACTGATACTTGTTCAACAGCTGAAAACTGACTCGGCCTCGGAAACCCTTTCGAGGCCGGCCCATGAGTTTTCTGGAATGTAGTATTGAGAATTTTTGTAAGGGAAGTTATAAAGGTTTTTTAGAGCGTTGTAACACAAGCTTATATGAAAAAATAATGAATATATAGGAGCGGTAATGAGATTAGTTGAACTATATAATAAGATTAAATTATTAAATACTGATAAGATTGTTTTAATAAAATCCGGAAGTTTTTATAGAACTTATGGATATGATGCAATAATTTTGTGTAAAATATTTGGGTATAATATTAATAATAATATGGTGGGATTTCCAGTTTTTAATTGTGGCAGAAATGTAAATGTTCTTAATAATTTAGGAATGGGTGTTATTCTTATTAATGGTGATGACATAGTTAATTATGAAATAGTTTCCAATAATTATGATAAATATTTAGATGATGCAATTAAATGTGATTTAGTTAATAAGAAAATTGAAAATATTAATATTAAAGTTAGTCAAAAAATACGTGATGATATTAATAATTATTATAAAATTGGCGAATTTTTAAATAGTATTTGATATCTAAAAAACTTATTTAAGTATGTGAGATAAAAATATTTGTGTTAATTTTTTTATTTTATGGTAGAAAGTCTAATTATATGAACTTTATAATTGACTTTTCTTGTTTTCATTATAAAATTAAAATAGTGGGAAATATGAAAAAGGTAATGTTTAAGAATATTGTTTTAATGTCTTTTATGATATGTATTTTATGTATATCTTTTTTTGGTGTAACTTGGGCCTGGTCTAGTGGCACAATTAAAAAACTTTATTCTAGTGATGATGACTTGGCAATTTCGGTGAATTATATAGATGGATCGATGATTAATCAAAAATGTGATGAGTCAAGTCAAAATAAAAGTTTTATTGTTTTAAATGATTCAGGTAAAGTTAGTGATTTTAATGTAATATTGTATATTGATAATGTTTCAACTGAAGATATTGGAAAATATATTTATTATCAGTTATTAGATGATAATGGTAATATTTTAACTTATGGTAATTTGTCAGATATTTATAGTTCTAGTAGGATATCTTTAATTGTGAATGAAGAAATTTCTATAGGTGAAAGTAAAAATTATACTTTGAAAGTGTGGAGCAATGTTTGTGAAAATGAAGGATTTATAAGTGCTCATTTGATTGTTAACTAAAATTAATTCTTTTTTTTTGCTTTTTTAATATAATTTATTGGTGATACTATTGAACTACAATAAAGCAGGGCTTACGGATAAAGAGGTAGCAATTAGTAGGCAAAATCATGGTAGTAATAGAATAACAAGTAGTAAAAAAAATAGTTTTTTTAGGCTTGTTATTGAATCATTAAATGATCCTATTATAAAAATATTGCTTATTGCTTTGGGAGTTAAAGTGGTATTTTTGTTTCAAGATAGTGATTTTTATGAATTGGTGGGTATTATTTTATCAATTTTGGTTGCTAGTATAATTAGTAGTTTAAGTGAGTATGGTAGTGAAAAGGCATTTCAAAAGTTGGCTGAAGAAAATAGTAAAGTGGACGTTAAAGTTTTTAGAAATTCAAAACTTGTAAATGTTGATATTGATGAGATTGTGGTTGGTGATTTTGTTTTGCTAGAAAGTGGAGACAGAGTTTGTGCTGATGGTGTTCTTATTGAAGGTGAAATTTATGTTGACGAGTCAATGTTAACTGGAGAAACAAAAGAAAAGTTGAAAGTAGTTAATGATAAGGTTTTCAGAGGAAGTGTTATTACAAACAAGCATGGTATTATGAAAGTGTATGAAGTGGGTTTAAATACTTTTTATGGTAATATTGCTAAAAGTATTGAAGAAGCAAGTCCTGTGAGTCCTTTGAAAATCAGGCTTAGAAAATTGGCTCAACTGATAAGTAGAATAGGATATTTTTGTGCTTTTTTAGTAATGTTTTCCTATTTGTTTAATGTAATAATTGTTAAAAATAATTTTGAAATTTCAGAAATATTATCGATGATTAAAAATTACAAAATTATATTACCACATTTTTTGTATTCTCTTACTTTAGCTGTAACTATAATTGTAGTCTGTGTTCCTGAAGGTTTGCCAATGATGATTACGCTTGTTTTGAGTTCTAATATGAAAAGAATGTTAAAAAATAATGTTTTAGTAAGAAAGCTGGTTGGTATAGAAACGGCAGGCAATATTAATATTTTGTTTAGTGATAAAACTGGTACGATTACTAAGGGTGAATTTAGCGTAGTTGGATTATGTTTGTATGATGGAACTTTTTATAAAAGTTTTGATAAAATCAAGTCTGAAAAATTAAAGGAACTTTTGTATTTATCTTTGATTTATAATAATGCTGCGTTTTTCAACGGTACTGAAATATTGGGTGGAAATGTTACTGATCGAGCAATTATTAAGTTTGTTGGTAAGAATGATAAAAATAAATATAGAATAGTTAACGAGGAACCTTTTGATAGTAAAAATAAGTATTCTAGCGTAACTGTTAATTATGATGGCGAAACTACATTTTATAAAGGCGCTTTTGAGATGTTTAAGGATAAAATTAGTTTTTATTGTAATAATGAAGGTATGAAAAAAATTGTTAATTTAAGTGAACTAAATAAATTAGTTGATAAGTATGCTAAGGCTGGTTATAGGATTATTACTTTGGTAAGTAAAAATGGAAAAAGTTATACCTTTATTGGAATTGTTTTGATTAAAGATGAGGTTAGAAAGGAAAGTATTGAGGGAATAAATTTAGTTACAACTGCTGGAATACAAACTGTTATGCTAACTGGTGATTCGCTTGAGACTGCTAAAAATGTTGCTGAAGAAATTGGTCTAGTAAATAGCGAAAATGATTATGTTATTACTAGTGAAGAACTAAACAAAATGTCTGATGAGGAAGTTAAACTTATCTTGCCTAAATTAAAGGTAGTCGCAAGAAGTTTGCCTAATGATAAAAAGAGACTTGTATTATTGTCTCAAGAACTTGGACTTATTGTTGGAATGACTGGAGATGGTGTTAATGATGCTCCTGCTTTAAAGAAGGCGGACGTTGGCTTTGCAATGGGAAGTGGAACTGAAGTTGCTAAAGAGGTTAGTGATATCGTTATTTTAGATGATAATTTTTTGAGTATAACAAAAACTATCCTTTTTGGAAGAACGATTTTTAAGAGTATTAGAAAGTTTATAATTTTTCAGTTGACTGTTAACTTATGTGCGGTAAGTTTATCTATAATTGGGCCGTTTATTGGAATTATGACACCTGTTACAGTTATTCAAATGTTATGGGTTAATATGGTTATGGATACACTCGCTGGTATTGCTTTTGCTTATGAAGCGCCAATAAAAGATTATATGAAGGAAAAACCTAAGAAAAAAGATGAGCCAATAATGAACCATTATATGTTAAATGAGATTTTTGTTACTGGTTTATTTAGTACTTTAATTTGTACATTTTTTTTAAAATCAACTTTTATTCATCAACTTTTTAGAATAGATAATAATGATAAATATGTTATGACAGCGTTTTTTGGTTTATTTATTTTTTTAGCAATTTTTAATTCTTTTAATGCGAGGACGCATAGATTAAATCTTTTGGCAAATATCTTTAAAAACAAAGTTTTTCTTTGCGTGATTGGTTTAATAGTTATTGTTCAACTTATTTTGATATATTGTGGTGGAAGTATTTTTAGAACTACTGGTTTGACATTTATCGAATTTCAAATTATGGTAATTTTAGCATTTTCTGTAATTCCTTTTGATTTGTTACGAAAAATTGTTTTAAAAAAATTTAATAAATTAAGTGGCTGTTAATTTATTAAATTATTTGTTATTTTGTTTAAAAGTTTTTACATAAGCTTCTTCATATTCTTCTTCAAACATTTTTAATTCTTTTTCTCTTTTATTTGCATATTCTACAAAATCAATTGCATCTTTTTCTAATTGTTTTAATTGTTCTATTGTTAATTGTTGTTGTGATAAAAAATATAATCTTTGCATGAATATATCTGTATATCTTCTTATTGGCGAACTTGAATGAGAATATGTATCTAATTTTAAACCATAGTGTCCAGTATTATCTAATGAATAAAAGGCTCTGGGATAATATTCTTTTAAAATTGTAAATAAATCTTTGTTTAGTAAATTTGCGTCTTGAACAATTGCGTCTAAACTAGGCATTTTAGGTTTTTCATGAACTCTGTAAACTATTGGTAGGTCACTAAAATTTGAAAGATATTTAGGAAAAAGCCTATTATATAAAATCATGCTTTCACTTATTATTTTTTCTGAATATGGATTTTCTTCAGTTGTTATTTCCTTAATTAATTCTTTCATGAGTTGATATTCAGTTCTTTGTGAATTATTTAATAATAATGTGACTTGTTCTAGTAATTTTAAGTTATAATCTAAATCTGTGGATGGGGTAATTTCTCGCCTTAAAACACTATCAGCATAAAAGTAAGATAAATTTTGTTTTACGGTAATTGTTTCTGGAACAAAATAATAATGTTCAATTTCTCCAGACTCATTTATTTTTGCATATAAACTAATTACATTTCTTTTTTGTCCTTCTTCTAAGGATAAATATTGCTTTGAAATAGTTGGTGAAATCATATGTATTGCTTGGTTAGGTAAATACAAAGATTTATATTTTTGTTTAGCATTTAAATCTAAAGACGAGTTAGGTATTATAAAATTTCCAACGTTAGTTATATGCACTCCTAATATATAACCATCTTTTTCTCGTTTTATTGATAATGCGTCATCTTTTATTGTTTCTATTGCAGCACCATCTATACTTAATACTATTGGTTCAGCCTCTTTATAAGTTAAAATTTGAAAATCTTTTTGTTGTTTAGAAGTTTCACTTTTTGTTCTATTATCTACATCATATTTTTTTAATACTTCTTCTGGGCTATTATTTGCTTTATTTTTATTTAAAATATTTTCTATTTCTTTTAACATTATTTGATATTTTTCGGGTAATTGTTTAGATTTTAATTCATTAACTTTTTTTAGAAGTAATGAATCTATTTTTTTGTATTCTGTTTGATTTTCTAAAAAATGTAATAGATGTAAGTAATAGTATATGTCTTCACTTTGAATTTCAATGCATTCAAAACATTTATTTAATATTTGGATAAAAAGATTGTAGCCTTCTTCTCCTTCTATAATTGTTTGATTATTCCCATTATTTTTTAGTAAATTTAATAGTTTTTTTCTTGCAAGTATTCTTTTTAAATTTGCAATTTGTAGCTTAAATTTTTTTTCTATTTTTTTTTCATTTTCAAATTTAATTTTGTTAATTTTTTCTTTTAAAATAATTAAATTTGCTTCTATGTCTTCATTTAAAAACTCACCTATTAATCCAGTTATCTTGATTAATAAGCGAGCTTGTTTATATAAATGCAAGTGAGCATCATTTTCGCTAAATGCACATGTAGATGTTATTTGTTCTAATAGTGAACTTATTTTTAAAGCGTTTGAAAAATTTTCTTCATCTTCAGTTTTAACATAGTTTGTGATTTCAGTGTCTAATAATTTGAATAACACTCTAATAAGTTGTCTATGATTATCTAGTTGTGTGTCATACCCGATCTTTTTTTGTAATTCTATAAAAATTGTGTCTAAATCATTATTCATTTCAATAATTTTAATCACTGATATCTTTTTTCCCATGTTACACCTACAATCCTTTTTCATTTTATCATAATCTTTTTTTTATAATCAATCTTATTTTTATATATTTTTTTAAATTTTTGATATAATTGACTTAGGTGTTGGTATGAATAAAAAAATGTTTAAAATTATTTATTTGTTTATGGTTATAATTTTTAGCATATTAACTATTTTTGAAATTTATAATTATTTGATTTTTAATTCTAATTTGTTTGGATTAATTTATTTGATTTTTTCGGTTTTTCTTGTTTTTAATATGTTTATTATATTTTTTAATTTTAATGCTGCTAATTTTAAAATAAGAATTAGTAAGAATGTTATGATTGCTGTTGTTGGTTTGTTTTTAAGTTTTATATTATATTTTTTGACTTCGGGTTTGGTTTCATATGTTGATGAAAGTAGTGCTTTTATCGATAAAATATTTTTATCAATCAAAGTTTTTAAACCGATTATTTATTTAATTTTAATAGTTTTCTCATTTATGGAATCTAATATTAAAATCAGGTTAAAACCTAGAAAAAACTTGTAATTTGTAGTTAATTGTATTAAAATATTTAAGTGAGGTGAATTATGAAAAAATTTTGGGATAAATATAAAGTTTTAATTATTGTAGTAGTGCTTTTAGCAGCTTTTGTTGGACTTTCATTTTTATTAGAAGGTGAAAATATAAATAATGAAACTAGTTCTTCAGGGCCAAGCGTTTCTGAATGGGTAAATGATAGTCTAGAGGAAAAATATACTATTGCTGTTATAGCTCAAACAACATGTGGCTATTGTGAAATGTATAAACCTGTTATTGAAAGTATTCAAAGTAAGTACGAAGATTTAAATATATATTGGTTCCATACTGATGAATTATCTAATGCTGATTATTCTACTTTAAGTGGTACTTATGATATATCTGATACTTTTAAAGGGACTCCTTATACAATGTTAACATATCATGGTGTGTTAGTTGATTACATTAGCGGTTATGTTGATGAAGATACTTTAGTTCAATTCTTAATTGATAATGGAGTAATTAATGAATAATATTCATTAATTTTTTTGTATGTTATGAAGAAAAAAATATGTTTTATAATATTTGTATTATTGTTAGTTGTATTTTTAATAAAATATTTTGTGTCTAGTTATAAAATAAAGTATAATTTAAATGATTTTGATGTAACCGAAATTTATGAAAATGGTAAATACTATTTTGAAATTTCTAATGATGATTTGGCTTTTAATATTTTGTTCTATAAGGATAGAAAATTATCAAAAAAATTAATAAAAGGTATTAATATTTTTGAAGGTGAAAACTATAATTGTTTGGATGTGAATTTGGATTTTTATGCGCATTATCCTATTTGTTACGATAAAGATAATAATTTAATTCATTTTTCATTGATTTCTGATAAAGATATTGTTGAATATTTGTTAGATTTGGGAATCTCTTCTACTTCATTAATTACTTATGACGATGGATTTTATTTTACTAATAGTTTAGATAGTAATCAGCATATTGCAGTATGGAAATATGATGGATTTTATTTACTCGATGATAGTGGTGTTAAGTCAATTGATATGTTTGATAATGATAGGTATAGTAATACTCTGAGTTATTTGTATAAAGATATAATATTTTTGCCTAATTATGATGAAGATTTGTTTTTCACTAAATTTATATTGTTTGATATTATAGACGGAAAATATGAAATTTATAATTCTGATTTTGAAATAAGTTATGATTCTTATATCTCTGGTACGAATGGTAATAATATTTATCTTTATGATAGAAAGAATGAGTGTTTATATGAAATAAATATTAAAAAAGGTAAAATTGAATGTGTGGGAGATGCTGAAAACGGATTTGTAAAATATGAAAATGGTAAAAGGGTAAAAGCTTTATTAAAAGAGTATGATGAAGAACATATTATGTATTTTGATGATAAACAGTGTAATAATATAGCTGTTGATGGATTAAATTATTTCTATGTATATAACAATAACATTTTTACTAAATTTAAGAATGATGAAAATTTTAGTATTGTTAACATTTTTAATAATGATATTTATTATTTGTCTAATGATGATTTGTATGTTTTTAATCCGATTTATGGACATAAATTGATATTACATTATTTTGAGCTTAATTTTAATGATTCTAACAGAATTTTTATATACAATAAGTAAGTCATTTTAATATAAAAATCATATATTATATTAGGTGATTTGTATGTTATTAAATAGTAATAGAGAAATGGTTGAAACTCCTTTTTATGGTGTTTATGTTGTCGTTGATGGAGATACATTATATAAAATAAGTAGAGAATTTAATGTTAATCCTAAATTGTTAGCAGAATTAAATGGATTAAAATTGGATGAATATATATATCCTAACCAGGTGTTGCTTATACCTAAAAAAGGTGTACAATTTTATATTACTAAAGATGATGATACTTTGAGAGATGTAAGTAAAATATTTAATGTTAGTGAAAATGATATTATAAAACAAAATAGAAGTATCTATTTACTTCCTGGACAAATGATTTTTTATAAAGATTGACCTAGTATCTAGGTTTTTTTATTGTAAAATATTTTATTTTATCTTATAATTAATTTGTAAAATAAAGGAGTTGTTAAATGTGATAATAAGGAAACCTTATGCTTTTTTAATTAAACATTTTAAAATGATTCACTTGTTTATTTTTATTTGTGTTTTGTATGTCGCTTATAAAACAACTGCTTTGTTTAATTTTTTTAATGGATATGTTGTAAATGGTTATTATTCTTATGTTGATAATTTAGCTGGATCTTTAATTAATTTTTATGTTTATGCTGCAATAATTGTTATTGTTTTGCTTGGTATAATTATATATGTATTGCTTAGATGGAAAGACAAAAAAAGAACTTTATATGTTTTTATGTGTTGCTTTTATATTGCTTTATTTGTTGTGTACGTTATTTACTTTGGGCTGTTAACGGTTATAGAAAATAGTATATTGGATGTACGTGTTTTGCGTACTTATAGAGATATAATTTTTCTTTTTAATTTCCCTCAGTACTTCTTTATAGTTATCGCTTTTATAAGGACAGTTGGATTTGATATTAAAAAGTTTGATTTTAAAAAAGATATGGAAGAACTTGATATTGCTGCTCCTGATGATGAAGAAATAGAGATAAGTTTTGGTCGCGACAATTATAAATTAAAAAGAAAATTTAGAAGATCATTAAGAGAATTTAAATATTATGCTTTGGAAAATAAGTTTTTCTTTGGTTTTATATGTACATTATTATTTTTATCTTTTATATTTGCAATATATCTTAATTTTGATGTTTATAATAAAAAGTATAGTGAAACAGATTTATTTAATATAGACGGAGTTAATTTTAAGGTTTTATCTTCTTATGCTAGTGATGTTGATTATAAAGGCGACTATATAATTGCAGATAAGGAATATATTGTTGTTTTAGTAAGCATGATTAATAATTCTGATGAGCGAAAAGTTTTAAAGACGGAAAATTTAAAGTTAATTGCAGATGGTGAAGAGTTTTCAATAAATTATTCTAAAAATAACTATTTTATTGATTTAGGTGAAGGATATTATAACCAGACTTTGTACCCAGGAGAAGAAAAAGAATATGTTTTTGTTTATGAAATTCCGAAAGATAAAATAGATACTTCATATATATTTAGAATGAGAAGTGATGTTAACTATTCTAATGGTGAAATAAAGTCTAATCATCGTGATGTTATAATAAAACCAGTGTTTTATAACAAAAATTATAAAATCTATAATCTTAATTTGGGAAGTTTGGTTGATTTAAAGACTACTACTTTAACTGGCATGAGTGCTATTGTTATGTCGTATGAGTTTAAGGACTCGTATACGGTTAATTATAATTATTGCGTTTTTGATAAATGTTATATTGGGGAAAAGGTGTTAAAACCGGATATTGTAGGAAAAATTCCAAAAACTATTATGAAATTGGAAGTCGATTTTGATAATAATGAAAGTTTATATATTAATAAGTATTTAAAAGATAATGAGGATCTAATTAGTATGTTTGGAAAACTAATTTATAAAGTAGGAGGGGTTACAAAAACTACTTCTATAGAAACTTTTGATTATGAGTATTTGAATGGAAGAGAAGTATACGCGCAGGTTCCTTCAGAAATTTTAGATGCTACTAGCATTATTCTAAATATTACGGTTAGAAATTTTGTATTTAATATTACTTTAAAGTGAGGTGTGTTTATGGAAAAACCTAAAAATAGGAAGGAATTGGTAAAGGCTTTAATTAGTACTAATTTGACCGAAGAAGAACATGATGAATTGTTAGAAATGCTTATAGATAATCCTATAAGTGTAAATTTGGAAAAAAATGAAAATTTGTCTATTAGTGATAAAATTGCTGATAAGGTGACTGCTTTAGCAGGTAGTTGGGCTTTTATAATTTGTTTTGCTTTTTTTATATTCTTTTGGATAATTTTAAATACTGTTATTATTTTTAAAAATCCGGTTGATCCTTATCCTTTTATTTTATTAAATTTGCTTTTGTCTTGTATATCTGCTTTGCAAGCTCCATTTATTATGATGAGTCAAAATAGGCATGCAAAAAAAGATAGTTTGAGAAATGAAAATGATTATTTAACTGATTTAAAAAGTGAATTGATTTTGGAAGAATTGCATAATCAAATGGATGAAATTTTAAAAAATCAGAAAAAACTTTTAAAATATATTGAAGAAGATGAAAAATCTTTAAAATAAATAAAAAACATACGATGTTTAAAGTAATCGTATGTTATTTTTTTGTGGAGGACCCGGCCGGAGTCGAACCGGCGCTCGGGGAGTTGCAGTCCCATGCCTTAGCCTCTTGGCTACGGGTCCGTGTATATATATTTTAAAATATGTGTTTTTAACTGTCAAGTTATATATTATATGATATGTAATATAGTGATTTAATAAACTTGTTTTTTGTGTTAAAATGTAATAGGTGATAGTAGTTGAAAAAATATCGTTGTAATTTATGTGGCTTTATTTATGAATGTGAAGAATTACCTCTTAATTTTGTTTGCCCTGTTTGTGGTGTTGATTATTCTAATTTTAAAGTGTATGTTATAAAAGAGGTTGATAAAAGAGTTAGAATTAGCGAAAATAATCCTGCTATTTATAGAATTAATGAAAAATGTATAAATTGTGGGCAATGTAAAGATACTTGTGAAAATAAAGTTGGTATTAAATATGATGTTGATAAAGCAAGTGATGTTATATGTATAAATTGCGGACAGTGTGTTTTAGGTTGTCCAGCTGGTGCATTAGTTCCAAAATATAATTATAAAGAAGTGGATAAAGTTATAAATAATAATGATAAAGTTGTTATTGCTATTACAGCTCCTGCTGTTAGGGTTAGTTTGGGTGAGGAGTTTGGTTTAGATTCAGGAACTTTTGTTGAAGGAAAAATGGTGAGCGCGCTTAAAGAGTTAGGCTTTAATTATGTTTTTGATGTTACTTTTGGTGCTGATATGACAATAATGGAAGAGGTAAGCGAGTTAATAGATCGTGTTAATAATAATGGTAAATTGCCTATGTTTACTAGTTGCTGTCCTTCTTGGGTAAAATATGTGGAGATTTTTCACCCTGAATTAATATCAAATTTATCAACAACTAAAAGCCCGATTGCTATTCATACTGCATTAATAAAAAAATATTTTTCACGAATTAGAATTATTGATGAAAATGATATAGTAATTGTTGCTATAACGCCTTGTACCGCTAAGAAAATGGAGGCTTCGCGAGAAGAGTTAAAAGGCACTGATTTTGTTTTAACAACTAGTGAATTAGCTATTTATATTAGGGAAAAAGATATTGATTTTAATAATTTAGTTGATGGTGAATTTGATAAACTTATGAGTAAAGGTTCTGGCGGTGGAGTTATTTTTGGTAATAGTGGTGGCGTGATGGAATCTGCTATTAGAACTTTGAATTTCTTCGTAACTGGTGAAAAAATTGACGGTGATAAACTTACGATTTTAAAGCAATTACATGGACAAGAAAATTTTAAGGAAGCGTCTATTGAAATAGGTAATAAAATATATAATTTGGCCGTTGTTTATAGTATGCCTGCTTTAGAAAATTTTTTGATTAATATGAGGCATTCTTCTAAACAATATCATTTTGTTGAAGTTATGAATTGTCCAGGTGGATGTATTGGTGGTGGTGGTCAGCCTCTTAAAGCAATTGGAAAGTTAAACGAAATTAGGGATAAGAGAATTGAATCATTATATAATGATGACGCTAAATTAGATGTTAAAAGTAGTTTTGAAAACTTAGATGTTAAAAAAGTTTATAGTGAATATTTGGATACACCTTTTAGTGATAAATCTAAAAAATTGTTGCATACTAAGTATTTTAATAAAAGTAATTTATTAAATAAAGATACTGCTACTGTTAAATGATGTAATTTAATCATATATTTAAAGGGAGGAAATATGTTAGAATTAAAAAATATTAGTAAAGTATATATTACTGAAGCTTTTAAGCAAAATGCTCTTGATGGTGTAAGTATTAAATTTAGGAAAAGTGAATTTGTTAGTATTTTGGGCCCAAGTGGTAGTGGTAAAACAACTTTGTTGAATATAATTGGCGGCTTGGATAAGTATACAAGTGGGGATCTTTTAATAGATGGTGTGAGTACAAAAAAATATAAAGATAGGGATTGGGATACTTATAGAAATCATAGAATTGGCTTTGTTTTTCAAAATTATAATTTGATTACTCATCAAAGCATTCTATCTAATGTTGAACTTGCCTTAACTTTGTCTGGTGTGGATAAGAAAACTAGAAGGGCGAAGGCTATTGAAGTGTTAAATAAGGTTGGATTAAAAGACCATATTTATAAAAAGCCTAATCAATTAAGTGGCGGTCAAATGCAAAGGGTGGCAATTGCAAGGGCACTTATTAATAACCCAGATATTTTACTTGCTGATGAGCCTACTGGAGCTCTTGATACTAAAACGAGTAAGCAGATAATGGATATTTTAAAGGAAATTTCTTGTGATAGGTTGATAATTATGGTAACTCATAATTCTGAACTTGCAGAAAAATATTCAAGTAGAGTTATTAATTTGTTAGATGGTAAAGTAACTAATGATTCTAATCCATATGATTTTGAAGATGAAACTAGTTCCACTGTTGTCAATCGTAAAACCTTTATGTCTTTTTTAACTGCCTTGAGTTTGAGTATGAATAATCTTATGACTAAAAAGGGAAGAACTATTTTAACGGCTTTTGCTGGATCTATAGGTATTATTGGAATAGCTTTGATTATGTCACTTTCTAATGGAGTTCAAGAGTATATTAATGATGTAGAAGAGGAAACTTTGGCTAGTTATCCTATTACGATTGAAGAAGAATCTTTAGAGTTGTCTGATTTTATGTCATCTTTTCAAAATAATAATGATATTGAAGATTATGACTCTAATAAGGTGTATTCAAATAATATTATGACTAATATGATGAGTATGATGTCTTCTAAAGTTCAAAGTAATAATTTGGAAGCTTTTAAAAGTTATATTGAAAGTGGTGAATCAAATATTTTGGATTATACGTCTGCAATTAGTTATTCATATAATTTGGATCTGCAAATTTATAAGGATGATGATAAAAATGTTGTTCAAGTTAATCCTAATGATGTTTTAGATAAAATTGGTGCAGGAAATATGAACATGATGTATATATCTACTAATGTGTTTAGTGAAATATTTGATAATGAAAAAATGAATAGTGAAATGTATGAAGTTGTAGCCGGAAGATGGCCACAAAACTATAACGAAGTTGTTTTACTTGTTGATGAAAATAATCAAATCGTTGATTATACTCTTTATGCTTTGGGGTTAAAAGATAGTGATGAACTTAGTGATATGTATAATAAAATTTTAAATGGTGAAGAGTTTGAAACTTCAAATACTACTTATGATATTGATGATTTAGTTGGTATGAAATTTAAGTTTTTATTAAATTCAGATTATTATGTTAAAGAAAATGGCATTTGGATTGATAAAAGTAATAATGAAGAGTTTTTAAAAGATAAATTGCAAAGTGCTGAAGAACTTGTTGTAACAGGTGTTGTTAAACCAGCTGATAATTCTTTAGTAAACCAAACTTATGGTGGAATACTTTATTTAAAAGATTTAAAAGAATACGTTATTAATAAAATTAATGATTCTGAAATTGTTAAAGATCAAATTAGTAATCCAAATGTAAATATTTTTACTGGTAAGGAGTTTAGTAATGATAAATTTGATATGAGTTCTTTGTCAGCTGAACAACTCGCTTATTTGCAAAGTTTATCGCCTACTGAAATGGCAGAAGTTATAGAAAATTTTAAAAATCAAGTCGGTATTACTTATGATGAGGTATTGAATAAACTAGGCGTGGTTGATTTGGATAAACCTTCTGCAATAAATATTTATCCAAAAGATTTTGAGTCTAAAAATGAAATTATTGATATAATTAATAGTTATAATGATGAACAACGTGATAGCAATCATGAGGAAAATGTTATAAATTATAGTGATATTGTTGGTGTTATGATGAATGGTGTTTCTACAATTATTAATGTTATTAGTTATGTTTTAATGGCTTTTGTTAGTATATCACTTGTCGTATCTTCAATTATGATTGGAATTATTACTTATATTTCAGTCCTTGAGAGAACTAAGGAGATTGGAATTTTAAGAAGTATTGGTGCCAGTAAGCGAGATATTTCAAGAGTGTTTAATGCCGAGACATTTATAGTCGGATTATTTGCTGGTATTATGGGAATTGTGGTTACTATTATATTAAATGTTCCTATTAATTTAATAATAGAAAATTTAACTGATATTCCTAATTTATCTATATTGCCTTTGTGGGGTGCTTTATTATTGATTGTTATAAGTACATTTTTAACAATTATAGCTGGACTTATACCTTCTAAAATTGCAAGTAAAAAAGATCCGGTAGAGGCCTTAAGAATTGAATAATCACTCATTATGTGAGTGATTTTTGATGCAATAATTTTATTAGTTTGATATAATTATGTATATGAAAAGATTAAAATATATTTTTAAAAAACTTAAGACATTGAATTATAAAAATATGATTTATATTGCTGATAAAGTAAGTAAAAAAACTGGAAAGTTTAGGTTTTTTGTCATTTTAGATATAATAAATTGTGCTTTGATTTATGGTAGTGGGTACATGGATTATTTTGAATTTGAATTTTATTTACTTAATAAAAGAGAAAGATCAACTTATATAACTAGTAATATTAATAACAATATTATTAAGAAATATAATAATCCTAAATATAATTACATATTTGATGACAAAAGTGTTTTTAATAATACTTTTAAAGAATTTCTAAAAAGAGAATATATAAATTTGAAAAATTTGAAGTATGAAGATTTTGTTAATTTTGTCAAATGTAAGGATAAAATTGTGGTTAAGCCTTTAAATGAATGCGGTGGAAAGGGTGTTCAAATTATTTCCATTGATAAAAAAAGCGACTTAGAAAAGATTTTTAATTCGTTAATAAGAAATAAGCAGTTTTTAGTTGAAGATTATATTAATCAGTGTAAACAGATGAGCTTATTATATAATAAAAGTGTCAATACTTTAAGAATTCTTACTTTTTATAAAAACAAAAAAGTATATATATTAAAGTCTATTTTAAAAATAGGAAATGGGGGAATTGTTGATAATTTCAGCAGTGGTGGTATGTATACTTTTGTTGATGAAAACGGTAAAGTTTATGTACCAGCTATTGATGAAGATGGTAATGTGTTTGAAGTTCATCCATCATCTAAAAAGAAAATTGTTGGGTTTGAAATACCAAAATATAAGGAAGTGATTGATTTTGTAAAGAAACTTGGAATGGTTGTGCCAGAAGTTAGATATGTTGGATGGGATATCGCAATAACAGATAATGGACCAGTTGTGGTTGAAGGAAATAATTTTTCTGGTATTTTTCAGGTAAAACCAAGTATAAGTGGTATAAAAACTGGGGATTTACCAAATTATAGAAAATATATGGATATTTAGAGGTGTGATATGAGAAGTTTTGTTGGGGTCTGTTCTATTATTTTATTAGGAAGTTCAATTTTGCTAGGCTTACTTGTTTTTAAATATGCTGGTGATAACAAAAAGCTATATTCCTTTGTTGATTCTATGGGCTTAATTGGATTTGTACTTTTAGGGATATTCTATTTATTTGCGGAATGTATCAATTTTTTGGAAGGTAATTATAATTTAGTTCAGTGTTATTCGTATTTGTTTTTAATGGTTTTGTTAGGAATATTTGTAATAAAGGTTATTTTATATTTTTTGCCGAAGAAGGAAGATAGAGCAAGTGATTTTATATATTCTTATGTTATATTATCTCTTATTGGAGCGTTAATTATTTTTATTGAAGGCGTCATTGTATACAATACTAAAGGAAATTATTTAAATTTGTTCCTTTTGTTTGTTAAATTTTTCTTGTATAATTTTGTTTTAGGAAGCGTTTTGTCTACAAATTTTAAAAAACATCATTTTGGCTTGATTAAAAGTTTTAAATATTTGCTTGGGGTATCTATATTTGGCATATTTGGATATTTGATATCTTTTAATGAGAACTTTTTGTACAAAAATAGTTTATTTATGGGCTCTATTTTAGGTGTACTTATAGGAATTTTATTTTATGTTATTATTGTAATTTATGTGGATTATTTTAAGGAAAATAAAAATTCTACAGCAAAAACTTTAGGTTTGGTTGTTGGTGGAATAATATTATTATTATCTAATTTATTGTAGGAGATTTTTATGTTGAAAAATATTTTAAAAGAGAATATTGGTTATTTAACTGCATTTATAGTTTTGCTTATTATTTCACTAGTGGTAAAATTATATTTTTCAGAATATGTTTTGTCAATTGATAATTCTGTTAGTGACTTTTTTCAAATTAAATTGGTTAATGAAGGTAATACAACTTTTATGAAAATAGTAACTTTTTTTGGAAGTGCTATTCCTTTTATAGTTATTGTTTTATTGACTTTTTTATTAATTAAAAATAAATCTTATTCCTTTTATATGTTTGTAAATTTGCTTTGGGTTTATGTTGTTAGTGTTGTTTTTAAAAATGTTATTATGAGAAACCGCCCAATAATTAGTTTAATAGAGAAGCCAAAAGGATATTCTTTTCCTAGTGGTCATACTATGTGTTCTGTAGCTTTTTATGGTTTTATTGTTTATTTATTACTTAAGAATGTAAAAAATTATTTTTTGAAATGGTTAATAGTATTTATTTTTTCTATGTTAGTAATATTTATTGGTATAAGTAGAATATATTTAAATGTTCATTATTTTACTGATGTTATTGCAGGTTTAATATTGGGGTTAATTTGTTTGCTAATGATTATAAATATTTATATTAAGAATGAAAAACAGTAATTTGACTATTAATTTATATATGTTTATAATAGTTTTGAATTTAAAAAGGTGATATTATGAAAGAAAAATTGTCGTTAATATTAAAAGGTATAGTTTTAGGCACCTCGTTTATTTTGCCTGGTGTTAGTGGTGGGGTTTTATCTGTTGTAATGGGAATATATGATAAGTTAATTGAAGCAGTAAGTCATTTTTATGAATCATGGGCTAATTTTAAAAAGTATTTTAATTTTTTATTTTTTCTTGGCGTTGGTGGAATTATTTCTGTGTTGATTTTAACTAATGTTATAGAATTTGCTTTGAATAAAATCCCTGTGATAACAATTTTACTTTTTGTAGGATTAATAGTAGGTGGCGTGCCACAGTTGTTTAATAAGATAAAAAATGAAGTTTCTTTTGGAAATATTCTTTTGATGTTTATTGGAATTGGATTATTGGTTATTATGTCTTTTACCACAGGAGGTGCCGGTAACCAAGTTATAGATACTTCTTTAATAAGCATGATTAAAATGTTTGGAATAGGTGTTTTATCTTCTGCAACAATTGTTATTCCTGGCGTTAGTGGTTCATTTTTATTAATGGTAATAGGTTATTATGAGCCTTTGTTAAGAATTGTTAATGAGATTACATCATTTACTAATTTATATAATAATATTATTGTTATGATACCTTTAGGAATAGGTCTAGTGCTAGGTGCAATATTGATAGCTAGGGTAATAGACTTTTGTTTAAAAAAATACCCAGTTAAAACATATTATGTTATTATTGGTTTCGTAATTGCATCAATTATAGAAGTGTTTTTAAGCGTTTTTGAATATAGCTATACTATTCCGACAATAATTATTGGTTTAATATTAATGGTGTTTAGTTCATTAATTGTATATAAATTTTTTGAAAAATAGTTTAACTTTTGTAAAAAATATGTTATTATATTTTTACACGCAGGCGTAGTACAACGGCTAGTACGCGGCCTTGCCAAGGCTGAGACGTGGGTTCGATTCCCATCGCTTGCTCCATAGTGAAATGTGCTCGAACTTTTCGAGTTTTGATAAATAACTAATTCAGAAATGGATTAGTTTTTTTGTAT
>CALVVO010000016.1 GCA_944363885.1 uncultured Bacilli bacterium
ACTACTATATTTTTAGTAATTATGCTAATCTTGTTTCTAGTGCTAATTGTACTACTAAAATTACTTGTTTATTCAGTAAAGAAAAATAAAAGAAACAAACATTAAAAAGTGTTTGTTTTTTAAAGTGTTTATTTATTCTTTTGATAATAATATTATTAGAAAGGATGAGTAAATGAAAGATTTTATTGTTAAACAAAATAGTTCCTATAGTTGTGCGACTGCTTGTGTGTTGTCTCTTATTAAGTACTATGGTGGAGATATGTCTTATGAAGAGTTGAATGTGATTTTGAATGCTTCTAGATATGGGACTAATGCTTATGATATTTTAAATGGTGTTAAATCTATAGGGTTTGTTGGTCGTGGTATTAAATTATCTTTTAATGATTTGATTAGTTATGAGATCGTTAATCCTTTAATCGCCCATGTAATTAAAAATAATATGTATCATTTTGTGGTTATATATAAAATTGATAAAAAGAAAAAATTATTTAGTGTTATGGATCCAAGTGAAGGTATGGTTAAAGTTAAATTTGACGTTTTTGAAAAGATGTATTTGTCCACTGTATTAGATATTGTTTTAACCGGGAACGTACCTAATATTAAAAATGACGTTGCTTTGGCAAGAAAGATTTTTAAGGTTTTAAAGAAGTATAAAATATTAGTTTTTAAAGTTTTGTTTTTATCTTTATTAGTGATAACTTTTACGTTGTTTTCTAGTGTGCTGTTAAAACTTTTACTTGAGTTAAATAATTTTAAGATTTTATGTTTAATTTTTGTGATAGTTATTTTACTAAAAAATTTTTGTAATTATTTTTTAGAAAGATATATTATTTTAGTTCAAAATAATGTAGGAGTTTTGCTTTTAAAAGATGTTATTTTTCATATTTTTAAAGTTCCTATAAAGTATGTTAAAAATAAAAATACCGGTGATATTTTAGATAGAATTAGAGATTTAGAAGATGTTAAAAATAAACTGGTGGATGTTTGTTTGAATATATTTGTGAATGTTTTGTTGTTAGTTTTTATTTTGATATTTTTATCTTTAGTTAATATAAATTTATTCTTAATTTCTATTCTATTTACTTTTGTTTATTTCATTCTTTCTATTTTGTATTATAAATATTTTAAAAGGAAAATTTTTGAAGTCAAAAGTGTTTATGCTGCTTATGAAAGTTTTGCTAATGATAGTATTTCTAATTATGTGAGTATCAAGAATTTGCAGGTTGAAGATATTTATACAACTAAATTTTTAAATAAATATTATTGTTATTTATATAAACTTAAAAGTTCTTTAGTTAGTCTTAATGTTTTTGAACTCGTTAAAAATGTTTTAAGTGATTTGTTTTTATTAGTTGTCATTGTATTTTTAGTTTTACTTCTAAATAAAGCTGTTATTAAATTAAGCGATTTGTTTTTTGTCTATTCTCTTATTCTTAGTATAGTAGATCCGGTTAAAAATATCTTTGATAAGTTTTCTTCTATTGAAGAGGTAAAAGTTTCTTTAAAACGCGTGAATGATTTACTTAGGGTTCGTGAAGAAGTTTGTAGTTTAAATAAGATTGATGGACAAATTGTTTTTGAGAATGTTAAGTTAAACTTTATTGATAATAATTCTTTGATAAATTTTTCTATTAAAAAAGGGGCATTGTTTTTGCTTTATGGAAGTAGTGGTGTTGGTAAGAGTTCTTTACTTAAAATAGTAACTGGTGAATCTTCAAATTATAAAGGTAATGTATTTGTTGGCGGCGTTAATATTAAAGATTTAGATGAAGGTGTTTTGTTAAACTCTGCCTCTTTTGTCTCTCAAGAAGAAAAACTATTTAATGATACTTTGGAAAATAATATTAAGCTTTATAGAGATGTTAGTGATGATTTTTATGAAAAGATATTAAAAGTTACTCTTGTTGATAAGATTAGAAATAGTAAAAAGTTTAGAAATGATTTTGTTATTTATGAAGATGGGGTTAACTTAAGTGGAGGAGAAAGGCAAAAAATTATTTTGGCTCGTGCTTTAATTAAAGATTTTAATTATTTGATTATTGATGAAGGGCTTAGTGAGGTTAATTTGGAAGATGAGAAAGTGATAATTGAAAATATTAGAAGATGTTTTTCTGATAAAACTATTATTTATGTTTCACATAAAAAAGAAATTAATTGCCTTTTTGAAGAGAGGTATTTTATGAAAGGGGGTGATAGTATTGACTGATAAAGAACTTTATTCCGTTAGTGGTGGCGGGATTGGCTGGGGTATAGCCGGTTTAATAGGCGGGATAATAACTTTTGTCATTGGCATTATTGACGGCTATATGAGACCATTAAAATGTAATTAGAAAGGAGGAATTTTGTTGAATGACGCTGAATTAACTAATGTAGTAGGAGGTGCGATAAGTGCAACTTTGTTCAATGCGTTAGTTAGGGGGTTTACGGCTATATTTGAATTTGGAAAAGCCGTTGGAACTGCTATTAGAAGAGCTAAAACAGGAACTATTTGTTCTATATAAAGAAGTGATTTCACTTCTTTTTTGATGTAAATTTGTTAGTTTTTCTATTTTTAATACAATTATTTTGTTAATAAATATTATTACGCTTATATTTAAAAACTATGTAAAAATGTTTAATATTAACTTAATATACTTAAAGCATTTAAGTAAGAAGTACTTAGTTATTAATAAAATTGAAACAAAGAATTTAATTAATGATTTATTTAAAAACAATTTTATTGATGAGACACATCGTTAAAGTAAAAATTCTTGATTTTTTTCATCAAATAGAGTATTATTAAGTAGTAAGTTATTTCTTGGTTTAATGAGTCCTCGACTTTTTACTAGGAATAAACGGATTATTTATAAAGGAGGAAAATGATGGCTTTAACTAAAGAACAGAAAGAAACTATTGTTAAAAAGTATGCTAGAAGTAAGAATGATACTGGAAGTGTTGAAGTACAAGTTGCTTTGTTAACTGAAGAAATAAATGTTTTAACTGAACATTTAAAAGTTCATATTCATGATTATCATTCTAAACTAGGCCTTATGAAGATGATAGGTAAGAGAAGAAGTTTACTTAACTACTTGAAGAAAGAAGATGTAGTTAGATATCGTGAACTTATTAAAAGTTTAAATTTGAGAAAGTAGGCGCTTATTTTAAGTGTCTTTTTTTATTAGAAAGGTAATTTATGAAGAGAGTATTTGAATATGAATTTTATGGTAGGAAATTAATAGTTGAAAATGGAGAACTCGCTAAACAAGCACATGGAGCAGTTTTGGTTAGATACGAAGATACAGTTATTTTGTCAACGGCAGTTATGAGTAATAATGTCAGTACTGCTGACTTTTTTCCACTTACGATTTTGTATCAAGAGAAGCTTTATTCAGTAGGTAAGATACCCGGTGGTTTTATTAAAAGGGAAGGTAGACCAACTGATGCAGGTACTTTAGCTGCTAGAACTATTGATAGACCAATTAGACCTATGTTTGATGAAAATTTTAGAAATGAAGTGCAGGTTGTAAATACCGTTTTAAGTGTAGATAATGATTGTACCCCAGAAATGACAGCACTTTTTGGGACTTCTTTGAGTTTAGGAATTTCTCATATTCCGTTTGATGAACCAGTAAGTGGCGTTATAGTTGGTAGGGTAAACGGCGAATTTAAGATCAATCCTACTGCATCTGAACTTGAAGAAAGTGATATTAATTTGACTGTAGCAGGTACTAAAAATGCTATTACTATGGTTGAAGCAGGATGCAGGGAAGTAAGTGAAGAAGATATGTTAGAAGCACTTATGTTTGGACATGAAGCAATAAAAGAATTATGTGTGATTCAAGAAGATATTATTAGTGAAATAGGTGTTACAAAAATTGAAGTTGAACTTGCCAAATTAGATGAAAATATTGTTAAAGAAGTCAGTGAAGACATTACAAAGGATATGTTAGAAGCTATACAAATTGAAGATAAACTTGAAAAATATGCACGAATTGATGAAGTAAAAGAACTTGCTGTTACTCATTATACAGAAAATCATGCTGATAGTGAAACGTTAGAAGAAGAACTTAAACAAGTCAAAAAAATTGCAGATAATATTGAAGCAGCTGAAGTTAGAAGACTTATTACTGAAGAAAAAGTTAGACCTGACGGACGTGGTATGACTGAAATTAGGCCTTTAAGTGGAAGCGTGGATTTGCTTCCTAGGACACACGGAAGTGCATTATTTACAAGAGGACAAACTCAAGCTCTTGCTATTACTACTCTAGGAGCTATGGGTGAGCATCAAATATTAGATGGTTTAGGTTTGGAAAATGAAAAAAGATTTATGTTACATTATAATTTTCCAGCTTTCTCAGTGGGTGAAACTGGTAGATATGGTTCTCCTGGTAGAAGGGAAATAGGCCATGGTGCTTTAGCAGAACGTGCATTACTTCAAGTTATGCCTAGTGAAGAAGAATTTCCATATACTGTTAGGGTAGTTAGTGAAGTATTAGAAAGCAATGGTTCTAGTAGTCAAGCAAGTATATGTGCTGGTTGCATGAGTTTGATGTCAGCGGGTGTGCCTATTAAGAAAATGGTCGCTGGTATAGCTATGGGCCTTATAACTAAAGATGATAAATATACAATTTTAACTGACATTCAAGGTTTAGAGGACCATATGGGAGACATGGACTTTAAAGTTGCTGGAACGAGAGATGGTATAACCGCTCTTCAAATGGATATTAAAATTAAAGGTATTACTAAAGAAATTTTAAAAGAAAGTCTTGCTCAGGCACATGATGCTCGAGAGGAGATATTAGATGTCATGGAATCTATTATAAGCGAGCCTAGAAAAGAGCTTAGTAAATACGCTCCTAAAATCAAAATGATTGATATAAAACCTGAACAAATTAAAGATGTAATTGGCCGTGGCGGAGATGTTATTACTAAGATCATACTTGATAGCTCTAATGTTAAATCGGTAAATGATAAAGATGCAGTCAAAATTGATATAAGTGATGAAGGCCATGTAGTACTTTATCACCAAGACGTTGCAATAATTGATAAAGCTCTTGCTATGATAGAAGACATTATTAAAGAAGTAGAAATTGGTAAGATTTATACGGGTAAAGTTGTAAAAGTAGAAGATTTTGGCTGTTTCGTTGAGTTGTGGCCTGGATGTGAAGGTTTAGTCCATGTCAGTCAATTAGACACCAAACGTGTAGAAAGACCAAGTGACGTTGTTAAAGAAGGCGATGAAATAGTTGTAAAAGCAACTGGCTATGATAAACGTGGTAAATTAAATCTATCTAGAAAAGAAGTATTAAGTAGTAAAACTGAGAAATAAAAATAAACACAATAACGTGTTTATTTTTTTGCAAAAAAAGTAATCATTGATTATCTTTTTTATTTTTCTTCAAAAAGTTTATCCATACTTACCTCAAGTACAGTTGCAATTCTCCATAATGTTTCAACAGAAAATCCACGTCTTCCTTCTTCACTTTCTATTCTTCTAATAAATTCAAAACTTCTATCTGTATATAAAGCTAATTGTTCTTGAGTGTAACCTTTTTCTTTACGATATTTTCTAATATTATTAGCAATTACTTTTTTAATATTTTTGTTAAAGTCAAATTCTTTGTATTCATAATTACTCATAGAAACACTCCTCGCATAATTATTTTCTCATAAAAATTTTAAAAATAATGTAATCCACAAGCACCAGTATTTTTATTTTTTATTATTAATTATTTTTTATACAAAAAAAGTAATTTAATAAATTACTTATTAAATTACTATTGCAATTAAGTTGTTACTTCCTTTATTTACTATCTTAGTTATGGTTTGACAAAGCTTATATCTTAAGCTTTCTGGCATCATTGCAAGTTTTGCTTGTATTCCTTCCTGAACTATAACGTCTAAGCTTCTACCAAAAATTTCACTTTTCCAAATATTGTTTGGATTTTCTTCCTGATCTTTAAGCAAATAATCGATTAATTCTTTACTTTGTATTTCACTACCTATGATAGGTTCAAATGTACTTTCCACATCAACTTTAATCATATGTATGCTTGTCGCGATTGCTTTAAGTTTTACTCCGTATCTTCCACCTTGTTTTATTATTTCGGGTTTGTCAAGCTTCATATCATCTAGTTTTGGAAATGCAATACCATACCCTGTTTGATATACTTGTTTAAGTGCATCTTTGAAGTTATCATATTCGCTTTTTCCATTTTTAAAATCCCTAAATATTTTTAATAGTTCCGCTTTTGAATCTATACTTGTTCCAACTGTTTCTTTTAAAACTTCATCGTATAATTCGTTGCTTGCTTCTAAGTTAATTGCAACTTCACCTGTATTTGTGTTTAAATTTGATATGTATGAATTACTTATAAAATCATTTTCTTCAAAATTTAAATTAATGTTATTTATATCTCTTAATTTATTTACACTTACAACGCTTTCTTTCATTGCTTTTAAAAATGCTTCTTTTATAGGGTGACCATTATCTAAAACGCCAATCCAATCAGGTATGTTTACTTCAATGTTTTCAACTGGAAATTCGTATAATGCTTCTTTTAAAATCATGTATACTTCGTTTTCAGTCATATCAAGTACGTTCATTGGTATAACTGGTATGTCATATTTTTCGTGTATTTCATCACATAAGTTTCTAACATCTGGTGTGTTTGGATGCGTTGTGTTCATTATTACTATAAAAGGTTTATTCAAGTTTTTTAATTCTGTTATTACTTTTTCTTCTGCATCAATATAACTTCCTCTTGATATTTCTCCAATAGATCCATCAGTAGTTACTACTATTCCAATAGTAGAGTGATCTTTTATTACCTTTTCTGTTCCAATTTCTGCTGCTTCTGTAAATGGTAAGTCTTCTGTAAACCATGGAGTTTTTACCATTCTAGGATTTCCTTCTTCATCTAAGTATCCTTTGCTTTCCGGTGTTACATATCCTACACAGTCTATGAGTTTGATGTTGGTTTCAAAGTCGTCAATTTTAATTTTAGCACCATTTGAAGGTACAAATTTTGGCTCGATTGTCATTATTTGTTTTCCCTGAGCACTTTGAGGGATTTCGTCAAGACATCTTCTTTTTTCAAAATCATCTTCTATATTAGGTATTACTAAATTTTCTATAAATCTTTTTATAAACGTACTTTTCCCAGTTCTAACAGCACCTACAACACCTAAATATATTTCGCCATTTGATTTTGAACCGATGCTTTCAATTATTTCTTTTTTATCCATTTTCATTCCACCTTTTTTTATCTTTCATTTAAACTTATGTGTTTTTGAACAAAAAAGAACTATTTTTTTAATCTATTATTTAAATAATTTTATATGTTTGATATAATTATCCTGTGATAGGAGAGTGTAATGAAAAAAAATATAGAAGAAATGAACGTGGAAGTTTTAAAAAAACAAAACAGTAAAAATGTATTAATATTTTTACTATACTTTGTAGGGTTCCTTTTAGGTCCATCTTTGCTTTATTCATTGGTTAATTTAGTTTATCCAATAAATGATGTAATAATTGCCAATTTAATTGGTAATGGATTATATGCAATCATTTTATTTATCATACTACATAAGATATTGATTAATAATTTTAAAAAACTTGGAAAAGATAAAATAAATAACATGAAAGTAATGTTTAAATGGTGGGGAATTGGATTAATAATAATGATGCTTAGTAATCTTATTATTAATGAAGTAGTTTTTAATGGTTCTATAGCTGCAAATGAAGAAGCAAATAGAGAAATTATATTAGCGTCTCCATTTCTAAGCATATTTCTAGCAGTTTTTATTGCCCCATTTGTTGAAGAAATAACTTTTAGATATGGCCTTAGAAAAATATTTAAAAATGTTTGGTTTTATGCAATTTTTAGTGGATTTATATTTGGATTTTTGCATGCAATATCAGGAATTGAATCTGCAAAAGATATGTTGGATTTATTGTATATAATTCCTTATGGGTCACTTGGTTTTGCTTTTTCTGTTATTTATTATAAGACAGAAAACATTTGGGTAAATATTTTTACTCATATGTTACATAACGGACTAGTTTACTCATTATTAATTTTATTAGTATAGGTGTTTTATGGAAGAAAAAAAAGAAATCGAAAAAGAAACTAAAACAAACAACAACTTTAATAGAAAATTTATTAATACATTAATTTTTATAATGATTATCTGCATTGGTTTAATAATGTATTCCAGATATGCAGGGACGAAAGGTTTAATTGTAAAAGAGTATAGAATTACTGATGAGAAAATTCCATATAATTTTAGTGGCATTAAAATTGTACATTTTTCTGATTTGTTATATAAAAGTACTGTAAACATAGATGATATTAAAAATATGGTAGAGCGCATAAATGAACTTAAACCTGATTTAGTATTTTTTACTGGAGGTCTTTTGAGTAAAGGTAAGAGCTTGACTGATGAAGAGACCCAAGAACTTTCTAGTGTTTTAAAAGAAATTGATTACACTATTGGTAAGTTTGCTGTTAAAGGTGATGAAGACGGAGACGAATTTACTATTGTAATGACTGATTCAGATTTTATAGTATTAAATAATTCTGGTACTTTTGTCTATAATAAGGCTTTGACGCCAATCTATGTTGCTGGTTTAGCTAGTTCGATTAGTGATGCTATAAATTTAGATACTGCATTTGAGGTTGTTGACTCTGATACAAATAAAGACGCGTATTTTAAAATCCTTTTGATGCATGAAGGCGACAGTGCAACTTCTGTTTTAAAAAGTCGTGATGATGTTGATTTAATACTTGCCGGTAATTCACTTAATGGCAGTATTGTTTTGCCTTTTTATGGCGGGCTGTTTGAAAGTAGGGGAAGCACTAAATATAAAAAACCATTTTATGAAGTCAATGATACTTTGATTTATGTTAGTAGTGGGCTTGGTACTAAAGATGTTAGTTATAGATTTAATAATAAGCCATCATTTAATTTTTATAGATTAAAAAGTCTATAACAAAATAAAACACTTCGCATATTTTATAGTAAGCGAGGTGTTTTTTATGTATTATAATGGTTTTAGAAATATTACTTATAAAAAGTATCCAGGTGATGATAGATTCGTGCCTTTTGCTGGACCTTTTTTATTGGGAGCACTTACAGGTGGGGTAGCAACTGCTGTTTTTAACCCATATAGACCTAGACCAGTTCCACCTAGACCTTATCCACCAAGACCATACCCACCATATGGGCCATATATGTATTAAATTGGAAGCACAATTTTGGCTATAGTTCCTTTATTAGGTATAGATGTGTAATTTAATGAGCCATTATGTGCTTCTATTATTTCTTTTGAAAGACATACTCCCAAACCAGTACCGTAATGCTTTGTAGTATAAAAAGGAGTGAAAATTTTTTCTAAAGTTTCTTTATCCATTCCTTCGCCATTATCTTTAACTATAATATAAAGTGAACTATTAGAGTAAAACGTAGTTAATGTAATTAAACTTTTATCTTTATCTGAGGCTTCAATAGAGTTTTTAATTAAATTTACTAAAACTTGTTTCATTCTATTGTAATCTGCATTTATTGTAATATCACTTTCACACTTAATCTCATATTTTATTTTTTTAGCCTTGAATAAAGGAACCATTGTTTGTTTAATATCATCAAACAAATCAATTATTTTCATGTCTTTTTTTATTACATTTACCCTTGATAAATCTTTAAAATCATTTAATAGTTCAAGTGATCTATCTACCTCATTATTAATTATATCTATATATCTTTTACTCTTTTCCGGGTTATTTACATCAAATAAGCTGATATATCCTTTTACAACAGCTAAAGGATTCTTTATTTCATGAGTAATTTTAAATAGCGAAGTTTGTATATGATCTTCTTTTTCTACATCTCTCATCGCTAAATATATATTCATCATTTCTTTCTCTTCCTTTATAAAACAAGCAATAATTATATTAATTATAAAATATATAATTGATGTTGAAACAATAATAACTATTTCTTCACTACTTTTTAAATAAGGTATACTAAAAAATATATAAAATGATATATTTATTATCGAATATATATTTATAAATTTTTTATTTGAAAATGTTTTTCTTAAATATATATTATATACAAAATAATATACACTTATTATTACTAAGCCACCTAACATACTGTAATTATCTTTTGTAAAAAGTAAATCTATTATAATTATATTCATAAAAATTGTTATATTAGTTCTTTTGTATAAAAAAGCAAAAAGTACTGGAAGAGTAATAAGTATCATTTGTTCAGTTTCATTTATGGAATTATTAAAATACAAACACATAAAGAAACTACTTAGTAGTGATATATCCAATAATGTTTTACTTTTTTTCTCGTTTAAATTCTTCTTTTTTATTGAATAAAAAAAGTATAAGAACAACGGATATGTAATAGTAATAATATTAAATAATAAAGCATCAAAAAAATACATAATTTCACCTCAATTTTATGATACAACTATACCGTGTCGAAACTTGTCGAATTATGCATTTTTTTATAAGAATTTGTATTATTTTAAATCTTTAATATATTTCTTCAATTGTTTAGCATTAGGCCCATATATTATTTTTAATTGATTATCTATTTCTACTATCCCTTTAGCGCCTAACTTTTGTATACCATCTTTATTTACTATACTAACGTCTCTTACAGTAACCTTTAATCTGGATAGGTTTGATTCAACATCAAGTATATTATCTTTCCCACCTAAATATTCAATTAGCTTATTTATTTTTATATTAAAGTCTTTTTTATTCATTTTAATAACAATAAATGAAATTATTATTAATATTAATAATATAACAATATAATGCCAATACATATTTTATCACCTATTTAATTATACAATATTATAAAAAAAAAAGAAACAATTAGTTACAATTTGTACAAGTCGTTTCTTTTATTAAATTCATGTAATTAGATAACCTCGTCTTTAAATTAGATATTTTTTCACTTGTCCAGTATGTATCTGGTGTTCCATCCTCATCAGTAACTATTGATGTTTCATTGTCGTGCCCAAGAATAACTCCATCTTTTACAAATGTTACATCAGGGACATATACTCTTTCATTTCCTTCGTCATCAGTAGGTAAATAATTTTTTAACAGTTCAGTTATCTTCTTATAGCTCTCAGTATTATTTGTTCTAGCATCTTTAATGTTAAAGTAATAAATAGTTTCAATGTCATTTTCCTTAGCCACTTCATTTAAGTATACGACATACTGTTGACACCATGCACACTCAGGAAATCCTAAATAAACAACACCAGTTCCATTTTTCAAAATATCTATAGTTTTTGTCGCACTTACATAATCAAATACATTATCTTCTGAAACCTTCGTATATTCTTCGCTAAATCTAATAGCATCTTTATCTTGACTATCACTAGGTTTTATATATTTCCATATAAAGAAACATAGTATAGCTAACAAAATTACTATAATACATAACAACAATAAATTATTTTTTTTCATTCTTACACTTCCTTGTACTTTAAATTATAGCATATTTGTTTTCTCACTTCAAATATTTATGTAAATAAAAACTCCTAAAATTTAGGAGTTTATTTTTTTATAAGCATTCTACATAAGTATCGTTTAAACATCTTACACCACATATGCAATTAATGTTTATTGTAAATATTGAATCTGTACTTACATATGGATATATACTTGTCGTATCTGTGTTAGGCGCTAGCACACGGAATGTACAGCAGCAATCATCAACTTTTTCAACTCTAAACACATTAGAGCATCCAGTTGTTGTTCCGTCAGTACATGTTGTGTTTGTTCTCGTAGTAGGCATGCTCCATGGAGTACCGTTGCATCCATATATCATTATTGGTCTAGTGTTACATACTATACAGTTTGATCCTCCTCCAAGTGCTGGTCTGTCACAAGAATTTAAACAATTTTCAGGACATGCGTTTGATTGTAGAACGTTTATTACTTGTAATATTTCAGCTATGCAACTATTGCATGTATTGCAGTTATCTCTATTACAAGAACATTCATTATTGTTACACATATAATCCACCCCTTCTTTTCTTACAATAATAATTTATGTAATTCTTTTAATAGTGTTCGTATTCTTACCTATATTTGTGGTTTACATTTAAAAATGTTTTTTCGTGCAAAATGTACGAAAAAAATATATAAAAACGTGCAAAATGTACGAAATATATACTTTTTTGTCATGTAAATTTGTATTAGTTATAAGTCATGTAAATTTATATTAGTTATAAGTTGATAATTTTGTTAAGTTATGTTATATTTATTGTAGGAGGAAAATATGAAGAAGATAAGTTTGTTTTTTGCAGTTTTTTTAACAGCATTTCTTTTCTTAGGAACAGTAAATGCTAAAACTGTAAACGTTGCTAGCACTGACGATTTGAGTGCTAAAATAGGGGAAGCGGAGGAAGGAGATACTTTAGTATTAGAAGATGGTACTTATACTGGTAATATAACTATTGATAAGGCATTAACTATTGAAGGGTCGAGTAAAGAAGATACTATTATAGTTGGTCAAATTACTGTTACTGATAACTTTGATATGAAAAATGTTACAGTTATTGGTGAATATGTAAATGATACTTATAAAAATGTGGTAAATATTACTACGCCAGAACTTATTGTTAATTTTGACAATGTAAACCTTAATGTTAAAGATTATGTTGCTGATAAAGACTATAAAACTGGTGTTTCTGGTATAAGAGTAGATGCTGATGCAAACGGTACTAAATTAACTGTTACAAATAGTAAAGTTAATGCTACTTATGGTATTTATGTAAAAAGTGAAAAAAATACTATTAAAATCGAATCATCTATAGTTTCTGGATGGGCAGCATTAGATATTACTACTAGTGAAGGCGTATTACAAAATAATAATAAAGTAACTGTTAAGAATAGTACTTTATATGGTACTAGTTATGTTCCTAAAGCTAACTACAATAATTATGGTGTTGTAGTTATTGGAAGTCAGAAAGATTTAAGTTTAACTATAACTGATAGTACTATTAAAAATAATATTGTTACTGAAAATAGAATTGATTTAATATCTTTTGGTGATTTTTATGAAGATAGTGAAACTTCTATTATTACATTAACTAATGTTAAATTAGAAAATAATGATGCTAATGGAGAAAGTACTAAAGTTAATTTTGGAACCGAAGGAAATACACTTGGTGGACAAATATTTATAATTGATGAAAAGACAAATTTAGATATGACTACAGATGCTGATATGGTAGGGTCTACTGGCCACGTATTCAATTTATCATCTATAGATGGTGTTGCTTCAATGATCGTGCCAGACAAGTTTGTTGTTACAGCTGATGCTTTAGAAGTTGGTACAGTAGAAGGTTATGAATTCAAAGGTTGGTATACTGATACTGAATACAAAAATGAATTTTTAGCCGATACTGAAATAACTGAAGATACTACAATATACGCATATTTCGTTGAATTAGTTGAAGATACAACACCTGATATTAATAATCCTCAGACAGGAGATAACGTTTTAGTATTCTTCTTAGTAGGTCTTATTTCATTAATAGGCTTTGTAGGTGGAAGCGTGTATTTCTTAAAACATCAAAATTAATTTGACATATTAATTTATAAATTATATAATTAATTTACTTGATGAGTGGGCATAAATCCCACTCTTTAAATTTGTAAAGGAGTGATATTTTGGAAAAAGAATTATTTGATAATCTCGTTTTACCTCTTAAAGAAGCAGGAATTGATTTATGTTCAGTAACTTATGGTGAAGAAGATGGTGAAAAGACTTTATTTGTTAAAATTGATAGTAAAAATGGTGTTGATACTGATTTGTGTGTGAAAGCAACAGAAATTATTAATCCAATCGTCGATAAGTTAGATTTGATTAAGGAAGAATATGTACTTGATGTATGTAGTAAGGGTGAAGAGTAATGGAAAACGTTGAATTTAAAAACGCATTAGATAATATTTGTTTAGAAAAAGGTATTGATCCTAGTGTAGTTATAGAAGCTATGAGTAGTGCTCTTGCAAGTGCTTATAAAAAGAATACTGGTGAAGATGCAAATATTAGAGTTCTTATTAATGAAAATACTGGAAATATCCAAGTTTTTAAAGTTATGACTGTTGTTGAAAACGTCGAAAATGAAGAAGCTGAATATAGTTTGGAAGAAGCTTTAAAACTTGATAAAAATGCAACTATTGGTTATGAATTTGTAACTGAAGTTACTCCTGAAGATTTTGGACGTGTAGCAGTAGGTGTTGCAAAACAAGTAGTTATGCAAAAAATAAGAGAAGCTGAAAAGAATAATATCATTTCTGAATTTAGTGATAAAGAAGATGAATTAATGATTGGATTCTTGGCTATGGAAGATGCAAGAAATTATTACGTTGACTTGGGTAAAGCGAGAGGAATTCTTCCAAAGAATGAAATTATTCCAGGTGAAACATTAAAAATGGGTGATAGTATAAAAGTCTATATCACTAAAATTGAATCTAATAATAAAGGACCAGTTATAATGCTTTCAAGAAAACATTATGGTTTTGTAAAAAGATTATTTGAACTTGAAATACCCGAATTTAAAGAAGGCGTTCTTGTGATGCATGGCGTTGCAAGAGAAGCTGGTGTTAGATGTAAAGTTGCAGTAAGTAGTACTGTTAGTAATGTAGATGCGATAGGAAGTTGTATTGGAGAAAAAGGTAGAAGAATAGCAAGTATTATTAATGAGTTAAATGGAGAAAAAATTGATTTAGTTCTTTTCTCTAATAATCCTGAAGAATTTATTGCTAATGCTTTAAGTCCAGCTAAAAATGTTAATGTTAGTATAGTTGATGAAAAAGCAAAAGAAGCTCTTGCAATCACTGATGAAGAAAATTTAAGCCTTGCAATTGGTAAAAAAGGAATTAATATAAAACTTGCAAGTAAACTTACTAAATACAAAATTAATATTAAAACATTAGATGATATAAATAAAGAAATAAATGGTGAATAGTATGAAGAAAATACCACTTAGAACTTGTGTTGTTAGTAAAGAAAAATTGGATAAAAGACAACTATTTAGAATAGTTAGAAATAAAGAAGGAGAAGTATTTGTAGATGATACTTTGAAAGCTAATGGTAGAGGTGTATATTTAAAGAAAGATGCGAATATTATAAATAAAGCAAAAGATAAAAAAATGCTAGACTTCCATTTGGGTGTAAAAGTAAGTGATGAAATATATGATGAATTAATAAGTAAACTATAGAAAGAAGGTGTAATATGTCTGTTAAAGATTACGCAGAAGAACTTAATATAGGAGTAGATGAATTACTTAGTGTTTGTGATAGTTTAGGAATAAATGTTAAAAATGAAAACGATGAGTTAACTGACGATGATATTGTTATGCTAGATATAGAACTAAGTAGTGAAAATAATTTGAGTGAAGAACTTGAAAGTAAATATGAATTTGAAGACCGTGCAGAAGAGATATTAGAAGGAACTAAATTAAAAGATGAAATAGTCGTTAAAAAACAAAAGATTAAGAAGAAAGATAGTTCTAAAGAAGAATTTTTAAATAAGAAAAAAGACATTTATAAGCATAAAGAAAAACTTCAAAGTAATAAAAATGAATCACATGACGATGTAATTATATATAAAGAAGGTATGACTGTTAATGATTTGGCAAATGCTTTAAATGTACCTAGTGCTGAACTTGTTAAAAAGTTGTTTTTAATGGGTCTTGTTATTAACGTAAACCAAACTATTTCATTTGAAGATGCAGAAGTAGTGTTAGTTGATTATAATAAAAAACTTGTTAAAGAAGAAACTACAGATATAACTAATTTTGAAGAATATGTTATAGATGAAGATGAAAGTTTATTAGCCTTACGTGCGCCTGTTGTTACAATAATGGGGCATGTTGATCATGGTAAAACGACTCTTCTAGATTATATAAGACACACTCATGTTGCAAGTGGCGAAGCAGGTGGAATTACTCAACATATAGGTGCATATCAAGTGGATGTTGATGGTAAAAAAATTACTTTTATAGATACTCCAGGACATGCTGCTTTTACTGAAATGAGAGCAAGAGGAGCTAAGATAACTGATATTGTTATTATTATAGTTGCTGCTGATGATGGTGTGATGCCTCAGACTAAAGAAGCAATAGATCACGCGAAAAGTGCGAACGTTCCTATTATTGTTGCAATAAATAAAATTGATAAAGGCATAGGTAATGTAGACAGAATAATGAGCGAAATGAGCGAATACGGTTTAACTCCTGAAGCATGGGGTGGAGATACAATGTTTGTTAAGATTAGTGCTCAAACAGGAGAAGGAATAAAAGAATTGCTTGAAAGCATAATCGCTCTTAGTGAAGTAATGGATTTAAAAGCTAACCCTAATAGATATGCAAGTGGCACAGTTATCGAAAGTAAACTTGATAAGAGTGTAGGTAGTGAAGTTACATTACTTATTCAAAACGGAACACTTAGATTAGGAGACCCAATAGTAGTTGGAACTGCCTTCGGTAAAGTTAGAACTTTAAAAAATAGTCAAGGTGAAGACATTGTAAGTGCATTACCAAGTATGCCTGTTACAATAACTGGTATAAATAAAGTTCCTGTTTCAGGTGATAAATTCATGGCGTTTGAAACAGAAAAAGAAGCAAGAAATGTTGCAATAAAAAGAGAAAATATTTTAAAAAATAAAAGATTTGTTAAAAAAACACTTAGTTTAGAAGACTTATTTGACAGTATAAAAGAAGGAAAAAAAGAAATAAATATCGTTCTTAAAGCAGATGTAAAAGGTAGTGAAGAAGCTGTTAAAAATAGTTTAGAAAAAATAAACGTTGAAGGTGTTAAAGTTAACGTTATTAGAAGTGGCGTTGGAACTATTACCGAAAGTGATGTTGTACTAGCTAATGCAAGTAATGCTATTGTAATTGGTTTTAATGTAATACCTAGTTTGAAGACAAAAGAAGTTGCTAAAGAATATAATGTAGATATTAGACTTTATAATATTATATATAAAGTAGTTGAAGAAATTGAAGCAGCTATGAAAGGTATGTTAGATCCTGAATACGAAGAAGTAGTTATTGGTAATGCAGAAGTTAGACAATTATTTAAGTTTAGTAAAGTAGGTATAATTGCTGGAAGTCATGTAATAAGCGGTGTTATTAAAAATGGAAGCAAATGTAGACTTATACGTGATGGAGTAATAGTATATGAAGGAAAAATTAATTCACTTCAAAGAGAAAAAGATCAAGCAAAAGAAGTAAAAAGTGGTTTTGATTGTGGAATTACATTAGAAAATTATATAGATATTAAAGAAAAAGACATAATAGAAACATATGAAATGAAAGAAGTGAAAAGATAATGAATTTAAAGGGAGAACGAGTAGCAAGTGCTATAGTACAAGAACTTGGAAATATACTTTTAACTGAAGTAAACGATGAAGATTTAAAAAATGTCACTATAACTTATGCAACTGTTACAAATGATTTAAGTTTTGCAAAAGTTTATTTTACAACACTTGATGATGAAAAAAGAGATAAAGTTATAAAAGATATGAATAATGCTAGTTCTTATTTTAGAACAGAACTTGCAAAGAGAATAGATATTAGACATATGCCAGAAATTAGGTTTATTTATGATGAAAGTATAGAATATGGAAGCAAAATAGAAAAAATAATTGAAGAAATTAACAAAGATTAGTTTCTTTTTATTTTACCTCATATAAAATAATGTGGTTACTTTAAAACTTATTGACAATATTTAATGTAAATCGTATAATTTAAGTTAGAGTAGGTGTCATATGAAAAATAAAATATATTTAATAATTAGTTTAGTAGTTTTAACGTTAATATTAGTTATAGGAGGTACATACGCTTGGTTTAGCAGTAGAATAGAAGGTAATGGAGCACAAATAGTTATAAC
>CALVVO010000017.1 GCA_944363885.1 uncultured Bacilli bacterium
TTAACTTGGGGTAAGGGGAAGTCTGCCCTTTTTTGGTATTTTTCTTAAAATAAATTTAGTTTTATTTTTCAGATTAAAACCTCGTTTCTCATGTCCAAGAAACGGGGTTCATATCATATTCCCCAAAAATTATTTTCTAACAAATTTAAAGCCCTATTTTTAATTTCTTTTCTACTCATAAGTACTCCTAAACATTAAATCTAAAATGACAAATATCGCCATCTTGCATTTCATAATCCTTTCCTTCAAGACGGGCTTTACCAGCATCTTTTACTTTTTTCTCGTCTCCATAAGCAATTAAATCGTCATAACTTATAACCTCAGCCCTTATAAAACCACGTTCGAAATCTGAATGAATAATACCCGCACATTGAGGCGCCTTCATACCAGTTTTAAAGGTCCATGCTCTAACTTCATCACTTCCTACAGTAAAAAAAGTTTTTAAGCCCAAAATTTCATATGTGGACTTAATTAACTGATTTAGCCCACTTTCCTCAATACCAAGTTCATTTAAAAAAACTTGCTTCTCTAAATCATCAAACTCAACTAATTCGCTTTCTATTTTTGCACACATCAAAATAACTTTAGAACCTTTAACATAATTTTGCAAAGAATCAATGTATTTATTATTTTTCATAACTAAATCCATTTCTGTCACATTAGCTAAATAAATAATTGGTTTTAAAGTAATAAAATTAAATGGTTTAATAACTTTTAATTCTTCTTCAGTAAAAGAAACTTCCCTTAGCGGTCTATTTCCTACCAAGTTTGATTTACATTTATTCATAACATCTACTTCAAATAAATCAGCCTTATCATTAGATGTCTTAGCTTTTTTTTCTATTTTTAATAACCTATTTTCAACAAGTTCCAAATCACTAATAGCAAGTTCTGTATTAATAATATCAACATCTCTAACTGGGTCAACAGTACCATCAACATGAATAATATCTTTATCCTCAAAGCATCTAACTACATGTATAACTGCATCAACTTCCCTAATATGAGACAAAAACTTATTACCTAAACCTTCTCCTTGACTTGCACCCTTAACTAAACCAGCAATATCGATAAATTCATATTGAGTTGGAATTGTCCTTTCAGGAATATACATACGTTCTAGCACAGCTAAGCGTTCATCAGGAACTGTTACTACACCCAAATTAGGATCTATTGTCGCAAATGGATAATTAGCTGCCAAAATATTTTGCTTAGTAATAGCATTAAATAAAGTACTTTTGCCAACATTAGGCATTCCTATAATCCCAGCTTTAAGCGACATAATTAACTCCTGGCATAGAACTAATGCCTAATGGTAAACCTGTAATATAAAAGCAAGCTATTAAAATAAACCAAATTACTAATACAGCAAAACTATATGGAATAGTATATTTAATACTTCCAAATAAAGAAATTGTCCCATTTTTATTATATTTTTCCATAAATGCTAAATAAATTACAAAATATGCCATTACAGGAGTAATACCATTTGCAACGCTTACACCTGCAGTATAAATTATCTGTGCAAATTCAGGACTTAAACTAGCATTCATAAATACAGGGACAGTGATTCCAGACAAAATTGCCCATTTAGCAGCAATACCCGTATGAAAAATATGACTAACAATTGAAATAACTAGTAATAAAATAATCAAACCAAAACCAGTCAAACTAACTTCACCTATAACATTAGATAATAAAGCAGTTAAAACCAACCCAATATTTGATTTTTTTAATGTACTTATAAATAAAGACGCCATAAAAATTAACACTAATATACTTCCAATTCCATCTAAAGAATAAGATAAACAATCAGAAACATCTTTGCCTTTTATTGATTTAGAAACAAAACCATAAATAAAGCCAACTATAATAAATAAGAAAGTAATAATAAATACAAAAGCTTGACTAAAAACAGCATTTGTTCCAAACAACATATCAATATAATACTTTCCACTATGATCTAATAACGCTCCAGAAAAAGGTAAACCAGGAATTATCATATATATAATAGATAATATATATAAGAAACCAACTCCTAAAGAAACAATTAAACCTCTTAATTGTCTATTAGTAATTTTAACATCTTCTAAAGTTTCTATATCATCAAATTCATATTTACCCAATTTAGGCATAATATTTTTTTCAGTAATTCTAGTAAAAACTATGCTAGTTATTACAATAGCAATTAACATAATAAATAACTGAAAGAAAACATTAATATCATACTTTGGATCCAAAATATGACTAGCATTTAATGTCATAGCTAATAAGCTACTATCTATTGCACTTAAAAAAACGTTCATTCCATATCCAAAAGATACACCAGCAAATGCTGCAATAATACCACCTAAAGGATTTCTATGACCATATTTAAAAAGCAAAGCTCCTAAAGGCAAAAATACAACATAGCCTACATCTCCAACTAAGGTACTCAAAATACTCAATAATATTAAAATAAATGTTAACGTATTCTTTTTAAAACTTTGAGTTATAAGTGTAAAAAAAGTTTTCATAAATCCACTTTTTTCCAAAACACCAATACCCATAAGAATAATAATCAACATAGATAATGGAGCAAAACTTACAAAATCAGTAATAGCAGTAGTAGCTATTTCTTTAATTCCAGAACCACTTAATAAGTTTTCCACCTGAATAACATTGTTATTTGACAATTCATTAGTGACTGTATTTACAGTACTATAATCAGCTTGTACATTAAAAAATGCCAATATACCACTTAATAAAATAGTAATTGCTATCAAAATGATAAACATCAAAATAGGGTTAAATTGCACTTTTGACTTCATCTACTCCACCACCTTTTTTAAACGTTTTTCAAATTTCAATCTATCTAACATAACTACTCTTCCACAATTAACACATTTTAACTTAATATCAACACCAGTTCTAACGATTTGCCAAAGATTAGTACCACAAGGGTGGGGCTTTTTCATTACAACAGTATCTCCTTCTTTATAGTTCATTTAATCAATTTCCACCTTAACATTTAATATTTCCAAAATACGTTCCAAATCCTTTTCGCTATCGAACGGAATAATAATATTTTTATTATTTACTTTTACAGTTGTGCCTATTTTTTCACGAAGGACATCTTGAACATATTGATAATTAGGATTAATTGAAGATTTAGATTTAACAATCGGTTTATTTCTTTTATAATCATCACTTACGATTAATTCTAAATCTCTAACAGATAAATCCTCATCAATCACCTTTTGCGCTAAAGTAAAGATTTCTTCAACATCACTTAATTTACTCAAAATTCTAGCATGTCCCATTGATAATTTATCATCTAAAATTAAATTTTGAATTTTGTTAGGCAATTTTAATAAACCTAAAATATTTGTTAAATAACTTCTACTTTTACCTATTTTTTTACTTAATTCGTCATGAGTCAAATGCAATGTTTCTAACATTTTTTTATAAGCTTCTGCTTCTTCAATTATATTTAAATTTTCACGTTGAATATTTTCTAAAATAGCGATTTCCAACATTTCCTCATCAGTGAAATCTCTAATAATTGCAGGAATTTTTTCAAGGCCAGCTTTTTTTGCAGCCAAAGTTCTTCTTTCACCGGCAACAATTTCATAACCCTTAATGCTTTTTTTAACAATAATTGGCTCAATTACGCCATATTCTTTAATAGAAGTAGCTAATTCTTCCAATTTTTCATCATCAAAAACTTTTCTTGGCTGATAAGGATTACTTCTCAATTCACTCAAATCAATAAGTTTTACATCTTCTCGACTACTACTTTCAATAATATTTCTTTCTAATTCATCGATATTAAAAGCTTCATTGCTGAACAGTTGTTCTAGACCCTTCCCTAACGCTCTCCTCTTCTCTTGCATTTCGCTCAATCACTTCCTTTGCTAAATTAATATATGCCAAAGCCCCTCTACATTTTGGATCATACTCTATAATAGGCTTACCATGGCTTGGTGCTTCAACCAATCTAACAAGCCTTGGTATTATTGTATTAAAAACTTTTTCCTTAAAAAATTTTCTAACATCTTCCACTACTTCTAAACCAACTAATGTTCTACCATCTAACATAGTCAACAAAACCCCTTCAATATCAAGTTTGGGATTAACCTTAGTTTGAGTTAAAATAATTGTATTTAATAACTGAGTAACACCCTCCAATGCAAAATACTCACATTGAACTGGAATTAATACACTATCAGATGCAGCTAACGCATTAGTTGTTAAAATACCCAATGCAGGAGGACAATCAATAATTATAAAATCATATCTATCCTTAATTTTATTAATTTGATTCTTTAACTGATCACCAAGAATAAAATTATCTTCTCTCATACTAGTTTGCATTAATTCAATTTCTACTCCACTCAAAAAAATCATAGAAGGAATAATACTAAGATTTTTAAACTTAGTCTTTATTATAGCATCAGATATTTCACATCTATTAGTTATAACATCATAAATACTAAGTTTAATATTTGCTTTATTTATTCCAAGACCAGTTGTACTATTACTTTGAGGATCTAAATCAATTAACAAAACTTTTTTACCAAGGTGCCCTAAAGCACTACTAAGGTTTATACTTGTAGTTGTTTTTCCAACACCGCCTTTTTGATTAACCAGTGATATAACTTTAGCCATAATACTACCTCGCTCACTATAACAATTTTAACACATATCACAAATTTTGAAAATAGAAATTATTAACATTATTAGAATTAAAAATAAGCATTATTTAAAATGCTTATTTATCAATAACCTTTTTAGTTTTCTTTACTGTTTTAACAGTTTTTGTTTTTTTATTACTCTTAGATTTCTTATAATTATTCACAATTTCTTCAATCTCTTCTTTAGTCAAAGTTTCCTTATTCATAAGAGTTTCACTTAATAAATTAACTAAATCTTTATTTTTTTGAATAATATCTTTTGCTCTTTTGTAACAAGCATCAATAATTTTTCGTACTTCTTGGTCTATCTCCAAAGCAACAGTATCAGAATAATTTCTAGACTTAGTATAATCACGTCCAAGGAACACTTCTTCACTTCTATGTTCAAATTGAACAGGACCCAAATCACTCATTCCATATTCAGTAACCATACTACGAGCTATTCTAGTTGCTTTCTTAAAGTCATCACTAGCTCCAGTACTCATTTCATTTAGGAACAATTCTTCGCTTACACGACCAGCCAATAAAGAAGTTATTCTATCCAACAACTCATCTTTAGTCATTACCATAGTTCTTTCTTCTTTAGGTAACATCTGAGTATAACCACCAGCCATTCCCCTCGGAATAATAGTTATCTTATGAACTTCTTCACCATTAGGAAGTTCAATTCCTATAACCGCATGACCAGCCTCATGAAAACAAACAACTTTTTTCTCAAAATCAGTTACTTTTCTACTAGTTTTAGCAGGACCCATAAGTACCCTATCGCCAGCCTCATCTATTTCATCCATTCCAATTGATAGTTTATTTCTTCTAACAGCAAGCAAAGCTGCCTCATTTAACATATTCTCTAAGTCTGCGCCTGAATAGCCAGGAGTTCTTTCAGCTATTCTTTTCAAGTTAACATTTTCATCTAAAACTTTATTTTTAGCGTGAACCTCTAGTATAGCTTCTCTTTCTTTAACGTCTGGCAAATTAACAGTTACCTGTCTATCAAACCTACCAGGTCTTAATAAAGCAGGATCCAGTACATCTGGTCTATTAGTTGCTGCAATAATGATAATACCCTCATTTGAACCAAACCCATCCATTTCTGTCAATAACTGATTAAGTGTTTGTTCTCTCTCATCATGTCCACCACCTAAACCAGTACCTCTTTGTCTACCGACAGCATCTATTTCATCAATAAAAATCAAACATGGAGCATTTTGTTTAGCTTCTTTGAACATATCTCTTACACGACTCGCACCAACACCAACAAACAATTCTACAAAGTCTGAACCACTTATATAATAAAATGGAACCTTTGCCTCACCAGCGACCGCTCTTGCAAGCAATGTCTTACCTGTTCCAGGAGGTCCAACTAGTAACACCCCTTTAGGAATTCTAGCTCCTAATTTTTGAAACTTCTTAGGATTTTTCAAAAAATCTATTAACTCGCTAACTTCTTCTTTCTCTTCCTTCAAACCAGCAACGCTCTTAAAAGTTGTACCACTTTCCTGATTCATTTTAGCACGGCTTTTACCAAAATCAAAAGTACCTCCACCTTTAGCATTTCCCATTAATTTATTAATTAAATACAAACTAAGACCAATAATAACCAAAGTTGGAATCACGTTAATCAAAATAACCAACCAAGAACTATTACTAGGATCTCCCTTAGTTTCAACATTCAAATTTTGTTCTTTAGAGACAGTTAAAATATCCTCAATAACACTATCACTAAGCGGAACAATTAATTCAAATGTCTCATTTGCATCATAATCCTCTAATTTTCCGGTTAAATTATACACACCACTACCACTACTTGGCGTAATTGTTAATTCTTCAATTTTTCCCTCTTCTAAATAAGTTGTAAATTCATTATAATTTAATGTATTAGTTTTCTTATTTAATGTGTCAAATAAATACATAGTGCATAAAATTACAATAAATAACAACAAATAAGGCATAAAAGTTTTAATCACTGTATTTTTCTTCAAAATTATATCTCTCCTTTTAATAATACTTAAGTATTATATCATACTCTTGATTAGTATTTTTGTCAAACTTACTTTTTTTCAATCCAGGTATCCAAACAATTTTACCACTAGCATCTAAAACTATAGGCCACAACTTTCTTTCATGAGTAGAAATTTTACTATCTATAAATATATCATTTACTTTTTTTTGCCCAGACATACCTTTTACATGCATTTTATCCCCATTTTTCCTAGTACGAACAGTTAAAGGTAAAATTATATCTTTAGAAGATAAACGTGTTACAAAATTACTTGTGTCTTCACTTTTTGAAACAACTTCCAAGTTCATTCCATTTGGCAAATTTACTACCTTGTCAATCTCTACTTCATACTCCTGATCTTCCAAATCATCATAGCTAAAACTAATCTTATCATAGGTTTTTATTGCCTTTACATTATTAGGCAAATGTACAATGCTATTAGCACGCTCAGATTTAATAAGATTAAAAATCAAATTAACATGAGAATCACTAATAATTAATAAATCATCGCCATATATATGCTCTAAAATATTATATATTAATTTAGTTTGTAAAATATGATCAATTTCCAAAAACCTATTTATATCAATTAAGCCCTGTTTAAAAACTTTAGTCATGACAATTCCAAGTTGTTTATCTATAAAATTATTATATTCAATAAGAGTTTCACTAAACTTCAAAAATTTCAAATGTACGTTAGGATCTTCGCTTTTAAGAAAAGGTAAAACATGCTTTCTATACCTATTACGAGTATAAACATCCTTTTCATTAGATTTGTCAATCACATAAGGAATAAAGTTTTCTTTTGCATAAGTCAACAATTGATCTTTTGTTACGGTTATTAAAGGCCTTAATATAATATATTCTCCCTTATGTATCATTTTTTGAAAACCACTATAACCTTTTAAAGTCGAACCACGAACTATTCTCATTAAAATAGTTTCCATCAAGTCATCTGCATGATGTGCTGTTAACAAAAATTTAGCCCCATACTGCTTACATATTTTATCAAAATAATTATATCTAATTGACCTAGCTTCATTATGGAAATTATCTTCACCATAATTCTCAATTTTCATATATTCAAAATACAATCCCTCATCATCACAATACTTTTGTAAAAACTTTCTTTCACTTTCACTTTCTTTACGAACATTGTGATTCACATGAGCAACAACGATAAATAAATCCATTTCTTTTCTAATTCTATTCATCAAGTGTAATAGGCTCATAGAATCAGGACCACCACTCACGCCTATGACAACTGTATCTTTATACTTAATACCACTATCTTTAACTAAATATTCATATACTTCATCCATTACTATTCACCATCTATTTTTTCAACGATATTTAGTTTATTATTATCATCAATTAATACAAAACTAGCTTGATTTTCATAACCCAAATCTTCTTCATATTCCCAAGAAGCATTTACCAAATACCCTGAATAACTTTTATCATTATAATCATAATTATATTCTTCAACACTATTTATTACAACATTACTTACAACAGGCAAAACTTGAGATCTATCACCATACAAATTACTTTCAATAGTGTTGTACATTGTATCCCCTAAATTTATCTTAAAATTCTCAACCATATCAGTATGTATAAACTCTAGCCCACCAATATCAGTACTAGTTAACTTATTATCAAGGTTATAAACATCCACAACAAACAATTGCACTAATAAAGATGCATATTCTTCTTTGTCTATTTCTTCTTCATTCAAAACCTCTTTTAATTCATTAAAATAAGTTTTATAAAGTTCAGTATCTTCATCATCCAAAGTATATCCATACAATTCTAAAGTATCTAAGTTTTCTCTAGTTTGTACGGGATTTTCATCATTTTTAAAAAAATCAAAATATATTTTTATTCCTATTACTAATATAACAACAATTAATAAGACAATAGAAGCAAAATAATATGTTCTTTTAAAATTAAGTTTTTTATTAGTCACTATTTTCATTAAAAACATTACCTACTTTCTCTATTAAATCATGTGTTATCAATGCTTTAGAAACATCCAACCTTACTTCAGTATATTCTTTATACTTTTCAATATAATCACTTTCTATAGGCTCATTAGTTAGCAAAACATATTCATCTTTAAGATTATTATATAATACCTTGTTAGTCAAAAAATTACCATTTGGAAAAATTACAATTTTTTCATTATTTGAAAAAATATCATTTCCAAGTGCATAATGTGCTTCAAATCCAAACATATTTCCAACAGTAGGAAGTACATCATACATTCCCATAACGTCAGTTATCTCACCAGAAAGAGCTTTATCACTAGTCCATATTATAAATGGAGTATTTTTTAATAGCTCATATTCGTAAGCCCCCATCAGAATATATGTGGGATCTGTTTCATCTTTTATACCATCAATATTTGGATCATAATTATACAATAAATTAAACTGACTTTTTCCTAACTTAGCCTCATGGTCACCATAAATTATAAACACAGTATCTTCATCCAAATTATTTTCTATAATCATGGCAAAAAACTCACCTAAAGCTTCATCTGCATAATGTGCACTTTTTAAATAATTTCCCATATTAGTATTTTCTAGATAAGGCACAGTAACTTCTTCAATAATATTATTACCATTTTCGTCTAACTCATCTAATATTTTATTAAATGTTATGGAAAAATCTAACTGTGGATACTTCTCTAAATCATTAAATGGCGAGTGATTACTTAACGTTATAATAGTTCCCATATAATTCTCATGATTCTCCTTAATTTCTAATAATTTTTGAATAGATTGTTTAAAAAATGATTTATCAGACAAACCTAACCCAACATAATCATCTTGTGTTTTATCATTAGAAAATTCATAACTATCTTCAGCATAAAAATGTTGATACCCTAAAGATTGATACATAGTTTTCCTATTCCAATAATCTCCATTATTCCCGTGCATACTAAAAGTATAATATCCTAAATCATTAAATAGTGATGGTAACGCCTCATAAGTCCTATCATAATAGTTTAAAAATACCGTGCCACTACTAGAAGGCATTAGGCCTGTTGTTAAAGTAAACTCAGTATCACTACTTGTTCCAACACTTATCTGCGGATAAAAATTAGAAAAATATAATCCTTCTTTAGCTAATTTATTTAAATTTGGAGTTATTTCTAATCCATTAACTTCTAAATCAATCAAAAAATTTTGTATACTTTCAGCATGAATAAATATAACATTTTTCCCTTTAAAAATATCAGTATATTTATTATCAGAGGTATCTCTAACCAAACTCAAATAAAATTCTCTATACGTTCTCGCTGCTTCATCATAGCCAAACATCGTATTAACCTTAGGTTCTAGACTTTGTATTACATCATTAAATGTATAAGTATAAATTCCAAATCTTTGAACTATATATTCTCTGTTCCATTGTTTTACAAATCGACTAATTTCTGTACCACTTAAAGTAACAATAACTATTGCTATAACGATAACGCCGCTTATTAAAGTTTTAAAAAACATTTTTTTGCCACTTGTAATTGACTTAGGTTTTCTTTTTAAAACAAAATTATAGACCAACAAAAAAATAATTGGCGCCAAAATATATATAAAATGGTATAATTCCAATCTACTTGTAACTGAATCACTAACTTCACCCAACATTGACAAAGTTCCAATTAAATTGATATAAACAAAAGATGAATAAAACATATAATAAATACTATTAATAACTCCTAAAAAAGTATAGAAAATCAAAATAGAAAGATAATAAATCACCTGGTTTTTGGGTTTAACTAAATATCCAAAAGATCCAATTATAATAACAACAGTTAAATCACACAAAAACGGCTTAAATGCCCATATATCTCCGACTGTATTAAACCTTAAAAAAAATCCAATTAAAACTCCTAAAATAGCATAGGTCAAAAATAATAAATTATTTGAAAAATAATTAGAAAAAACTTTTTTAAATTTCCCTTTTAACTCAACAATTCTTTCTTTCATATTTCTTCCTTCCAAAAATATTATATCAAATTAAACATAGATTATCAAACTATAATAAAAAATAAAAACTGTAAAAATTACAGTTAATTTTGTTGCTTTTTTGTCGCTTTTACTTTTTTCTGTATCTCATCAAGTTTCATTGAATTGGTTTTTTCTATTCGCTCCTCAACATTAATATGATTAAAGGCCAAACCAACGACAAACACGTATGCCATAAAATAAAACCACATCATTAAAATTACAATACTAGAAAGCCCCCCATAATACGCATTAAAATGTGCAAAATTTTTTATATAGTATGAATAAATTACAGTTATAATCATCCAACATAAAGTAGTAAATATAGTACCTTTATTTACATATTTAGTAGGAATGGTATCATCTGGAGCAATTGTGTATACCAACTTTATAAACATAAACACAACTAAAAAAGTTATAGGAATATTTAAAACCGGATATAAAACATTAGAAACATTTATTAAAACGTTGTCTTCTTTAGTAAAACTTGTCAAAATGTTCAAAATAGTCTCACCAAATAAAGGAACGAGCAATATAAACGTAAATAAAAGTAATATTAATAAAGTCATTATCATTGCCTTAATTCTTCTTTTAATATACCCCGAGTTATTCAAATTAAAAATTGTGTTAGATGCAATAATTATAGAATCAAACCCATTACTCGCTAAATAAAAAGCGATACACAAAAACACTATATTTCCCAAAGTAAAACCAGTATTATCCAAAATAGGATAAACAACATTTAAAACTTCTTTAGAAAAATTAGCTTCAATAAAATTTGTAATAACAGTTAAAGACAAATTAAAAGAGGTTGCTATAAAAAATATAATTGTAATTATAGGAACAACTGACAAAACAAAATAAAAAGCTAAATGCCCAGGTAAAATGAGCATTTCTTTTCTTTTCATAATTTCAATTAAATTTTTAAAAAACTCTTTTAGCTTTTGAAACATATTATTCACCCTTATTTTTTCTCATCATAATAAGTGCTTCATTTATAGCATCATCAATTGATTTAATTTCATCCTCAATCATAGAATACCCTATTGCAGCACCATAAGGTTTAGGTAAATTATTAAATTCTTTATTTAATTTATGCATATAAGTCAAAATAACTTTTTCCTCATAGCCAACCATATATACCAAGAACTCATTACCATCAGTTCTAATTATTTCAGAATTTTCTCTTTGAGTTTTAATCAAAATATTAGCAGCAGCCTTTATTTGATTATCGCCTTCCTCATGACCGTAAGTATCATTGATTTCTTTAATCTTATTTAAATCAATAGTAACAATAGCCTGAGGATAAACCTTGTTAGCTTCCCAATATTCAATATTGTCGTTCAAAAAATTCCTATTTTTTAAATTAGTCATAACATCCAAATACATAAGTTTATCTTCTTTTTTTATCTTTTTAGTTACTTTTATTTTTCTATTTAACAAATAGAAGAATAAAGTAATTGCAAATACCAAAATTAATATATAAGTAATATTACTCAATATAAAATTCAATAATATATTAGCATTTTTTTCATTTATTGTATCATTTAAAGCTTCTAATTTAGTTTCTTCAGAAGAAATTAATGTCATATAAAACTCAAATAAATTATTAAAAATTGCATTATCAACATTCATTAAATAATTAGCTCCTATAGAAGCTTGCCCAAAAAGTCTAATACCATACTCGCTTAATTTATCATTTTTGTAATATTCATATGTCTCCTTCTCCATTATAATTAAATCATCTTCATTTAAATCTTTAAGTAATTCATCATAATTATTATATTTAATTAAGACTGCACCATTTTGTTCAATATAATTACTTAAATTAGTTCCAACCACCATTTTTACTTTCACATTTTTTAACGAACTTAAAGATTTAGTAATAAAATTATTACTATTATGAGCTAATAAAACATATTTAGTATTACCTAAACCAACGGTTGTTTCATAATTTGCATTATTAATTGAATAATAATTATATGCTAAATCAATCTTCTTTTTATTTAAAGCATTAATTAAATCATTAACACTTGAGTATTTAACATACTTATAAGTTGCCCCGGTAAACTCAGAAAACTTTTTTAAATATATATTTGATAATCCATTAAAATCTCTGTTTATTTTTCCTTCAATAGGTAAATTTTCAACATAGCCTACAATGTAATCATCATTTACTATGCTTTCTTTTTGAACATCACTTAACTCGTTAGCCGTATAATAAATATCAATCAAATTAGTATTAATACTCTTGCCTAATTCTTCTTGCCATCTATTTAAAAACTTAGTAAAGATTTCATTTAATCTATCATCACTTTGTGGCATACTTAAAGTATAATAATAATTTAATCCATCAAAATGATACACAATATTTAAATCGTCATAAATTATTGTATCAATATATCTATAAAGTGGAATTATCGCATAAGAAACCCCTTCGTCAAAAGATTTTTGCACTTCTTTTAAACTAGCATATGATTTGTAAACAATGCCAGAATAATCTTTTAAATATTCTGAAACTTGAGACAAATCATCAGAAAGAATCGCAACATTTTGATCTTTTAAATCATCCACTGACGTAATGCTAGTTTTATCAGGAGAAATTAATACATAATGATCTTTATATAAAACCAAATCATTTTCACTAATCGTATTTTTTAAATTAAAAGAATAATTGGCGTTAGTAGTAACAACATTTAATGATAAATTAGTATCAAGCTCAAAATCATTAACGAAGTCAATAAAAACCCCTTTACCAGATAAATTAAAAACTGGAACGTCACTAAGAACATTTATATCAATAACATTATTAACATTAGAATTTATCCAATTTTTTTCTAAAAATGAATATTCATCTTCTGAATTAGCAAACAATACTATCAATAAAAACAAAAGTGCCAACAATAAAACACTTACCGTAGCAATAATTAAATACTTTTTCTTAACAAATTGATTTTTCATATATTATCTCCTAATTAGTCCAAACAACTTGGCTGTTTTTAGCATTTTTATAACCCATTAATGGATAAATTTCACTTTCCTCTTCAGTAGTTTTCGCAGTAATTATAATTTGAATGTCATAAAAATTTTTTTCTTCGTCACTAAAGGCATCTAAAGATTTAATTGCTAAACTTTGTGCATCAACTAGTGACAAATTTTCTTTTATATCTATATTTATATAAATGATTTTTCCTTTTACATTTACCACAACTTCATTAAATGCAGGATTTTCAGCATATAAATCTGCCACTTTATCATTTATATCATCAGAAATTTGAACATCTTCAATTCCTTGTAATCTATCACCATATTCATCTTTACCATTACCAGTATAAAAATATAAAACCAAAGAAACAGCAATAACAACTATACTTACAATAATAATAATTGCAAGAACTAATAACACCTTATTTTCGGATAAGATTCGTTTCACACATGTCACCTCTTTTTAAATTATACTATATTTTATTTAAGTTTACTAGTTTACATTAATCCAAGTTTACTTTTTAAAGTATCCTCATCCCAAATAGATATATTCAATTTAAGTGCGTCTTCATATTTCTTCCCAGGATCTTTTCCAACAATTACCACATCAGTTTTTTTAGACACACTTTCGCTTGTATAGCCACCTTTATGTTCTATAAAATCTTTTATTTCATTTCTATTTATAAAATCAAAACTACCAGTAATAACAAATTTTTTTCCAGAATACTCTTCATCAATTTCAATTTTTTTACCATTATACTTAAAATTTAAACCTAATTTTCTAAGTCTATCTATTTCAGCTAAATTATCATCATTACTAAAATAATTAACAATACTTCTAGACAAAATAGGTCCAATATCCTTTATATCATTTAATTCCTCAAAAGATGCATTAGATAATTCGTCAATACTTGGAAATTGTTTTGAAATCAACTTAGCCTTTTTAGCCCCAATTCCATTTATACCTAAAGCAAATAAAAGTCTCTCCATAGAATTATTCTTACTATTTTCAATATTTTCTAGAATATTATTAACACTTTTATTGCCAAAACCTTCAAGTTCAATTAATTCTTCTTTTTTATCTTTTAACTTATAAATATCAGAAAAAGTTTTAATATAACCATAATTATAAAAGTCTTCTATAATTCTTTCACCTAACCCATCTATATTCATAGCATCTCGACTCACAAAATGAATTAATTTTTCAATATTTCTAGCAGGGCATTTATTGTTTATACAATAACTATCAACAAATCCATCAGGCTTAACTAAAGTTTTCCCACAAATAGGGCATTTTTTTACCATAACAAAATCTTTAACATCTTTTCTTCGACTCAATTCAACACTAACAACTTCCGGTATAACGTCTCCAGCTTTAGTAATGTATACATAATCATTAATTTTTATATCTTTATTCACAACATAATCTTCATTATGTAATGTAGCACGACTGACCGTACTTCCCATAATTTTCACTGGTTCCAAAACCGCATTTGGTGTAATCATACCAGTTCTACCAACAGTAAAAATAATATCTTTTAATTTTGTCAAAACAAGTTGAGCAGGAAATTTATAAGCAGTTGCCCATTTTGGAACTTTTGCTGTGTAACCAATCTCATCATATTTAGTAACATCATTTACCTTAATTACAACACCATCTATTTCATATGGTAAAGTTTCCCTTAGTTCTGTCCATTTTTTTATATAATCTATGACCTCATAAATATTTTTACATAATTTAATATTTGGATTAACTTTAAATCCCAATTTTTTCATATATTCCAAACTTTCATAATGCGTTTTAAAAGGCGTAAGTGGATAATGGTAGAAAAAAGAATCTAGCCTTCTTGAAGCAGTTACAGAAGAATTCAATTGTCTAACACTACCTGCGGCTGCATTTCTTGGATTTTGAAATAACGGTAAACCATTTTCTTTTCTTGAAGCATTTAATTCTTCAAAACTCTTTTTGCTCATATAAATCTCACCACGGACAACTATATCAACTTTTTCATTAAGCTTTAACGGAATACTTTTAATAGTTTTCACATTATGTGTAATATCTTCACCGACTGTTCCATCACCCCTAGTAGATGCCTGAAATAATACCCCATTTCTATATTCTAAACTAACTCCCATACCATCAATTTTTAATTCGGCAACATATTCAACATTATGAAGAATTTTCTTTATTTTTTTATCAAAATCCAATATCTCATCTTCATTAAAAACGTTCCCCAAACTAAACATACCCACATTGTGCACAACTTTATTAAATTCACTTATTATCTCTCCGCCAATTTTTTGAGTTGGACTATTAGATAAAATTTTATCAGGATATTTTTTTTCTAATACTATTAACTCCTGCATCAATCTATCGTACTCTGCATCACTCACAGAAGGTGAGTCCAGAGTGTAATATTCATAATTATATTTATTCAATAATTCAACAATTTCTTCCATTCTTTCCATAGTTTCACCTAACATAATTATAAACCATTTATGCATTTTTTTAAAGTCAAATTGCGTTTGTATAATTCATTTGCTAAAATAAATATGGTGGTAAATATGTACGATGTAGGAATAGTAGGATGTGGCCCTGCCGGAATTTTTGCAGCATTAGAAATATTAAAAAACAAACCGCTAACTAAAGTCATAATGTTTGATAAAGGAAATAATATAAAAATAAGAAAATGTCCTAAATCAATAACAAATAAATGCGTTTTTTGCAAACCATGTAATATATCATGCGGTTTTGGAGGCGCAGGCGCATTTTCAGATGGAAAAATAACATTATCTAAAGATGTGGGAGGATATTTAGAAGAATATATAGGTGAAAAAGCATTAAATGAATACATAAAATATGTAGATGATATATATGTATCTTTTGGCGGCGATAAAGAAGTTGAATTTGATAAAAAATTTGCAGAAGAATTCTACAAAAAATGCAAAAAAAATAATTTGGATTTTATAAAATGCCCAATAAGACATTTAGGTACAGAAAAATGTGTGGAAATAATGACAAAAATGTATGAAAAATTAATAAATTATAAAAATGTTAGAATTTTAACAAACGCAGAAATATTGGATGTTGAAATGGAAGAAAAAACAATTATAACTAGCGAGAAAAAATATAAATGTAAAAATATCATTTTAGCAGTAGGAAGAAGCGGTTCATCATGGCTACAAACCATTTGTAAAAATCAAAATATTGAATTACTGAATAATAAAGTAGATATAGGTGTTAGAGTTGAACTCCCCAGAAAAATAACTGACCCAATTACTAATCATTTATATGAATTTAAAATTTATAATTATTCTAAAACAACTCAAAATGTTGTAAGAACCTTTTGTATGAGTCCAGGAGGATATGTAACACAAGAAAATTATGATAACAATTTAGTATGTGTTAATGGTCATAGTTTCAAGGAAAATAAAAGTGAATTAACTAACTTTGCACTTTTAGTATCAGCACATTTTACCGAACCATTTAAAGAGCCGACTAAATATGGTGAGCATATTTCTAGACTAGCAAACATGTTAACAGACGGGAAAGTAATGGTGCAAAGATTATATGATTTAAAACTAGCAAAGCGAAGCACAAGAGAGAAACTTAAAGAATTAACTTACGAGCCAACATTAAAAGATGCTGAGCCAGGAGATTTGTCATTTGCACTGCCAGGAAGAATATTAAATGCAATACTAGAAACTTTTGATGCATTAGAAAAAATATGCCCAGGAATTAGTGGTAAAGAGACAATTTTATACGGAGTAGAAGTAAAATTCTATTCTGCAAAAGTAAAAGTCGATAACAATTTACAAACGAATATAAAAAATATTTATGCTATTGGAGATGGAGCAGGAATAACAAGAGGACTATTACAAGCATCAATAAGCGGCGTAGTTGCAGCCAAAAACATCTTAAAAACTTTATAGTAAGAAAAACAAGATAATTGATATGAACCCCGTTTCTTGGACATGAGAAACGAGGTTTTAATATGTCAAAATTAACTTATGAAGATAAAATAAA